>SKUI01000168.1 GCA_007122185.1 Rhodothermia bacterium
GTGGAGTGAGCACGGAAGAAGATCGGGCCTTTGAGCAGGACCTGATTACGGACCCCAAGGAGCTGGCTGAACATATCATGCTGGTCGATCTGGGCCGGAATGACCTTTCCCGTGTGTGCCGGCCGGATTCGGTGGCACTTACACGTGACCGGGTCATTGAGCGGTACTCCCATGTGATGCACATAGTCTCGGATGTAAGCGGTGACCTGGCAGAGGACATGACAGCTGTCGATGCACTGGAGAACTGTTTTCCGGCCGGAACCGTATCCGGCGCCCCGAAAGTACGTGCCATGCAGATTATTGACGAAATGGAACCCACAAAACGGGGACCCTATGCGGGAGCGGTCGGATACTTTGATTTTTCGGGCAATATGGATACGTGTATTGCAATTCGCACGATGGTGGTCACGAATGACACCATATACATACAGGCAGGGGCGGGTATCGTGGCGGACAGTGATCCGGACCGGGAGTATGACGAGACGGTCAACAAGGCAAGGGCTCTTGTGGAGGCGTTACGCATAGCGCTCAAGCTGGAATAGTATCCAACAGAAAAAACACTTTTTAACCACAAACACTATTTGAACGAACGTATGAGCAAGCAGAATCAAACGGGACTGAATCAGGCGGGGCAGGCTCCGTCATCCACAAAGAAAACCATACTATCCGGAATTCAACCGTCCGGAAGGCTGCATCTGGGCAACTATTTCGGAGCGATCCGTCAGCATCTGGATTTTCAGGAAATAGGCGATGCTTTCTATTTCATTGCCAACTATCATTCCCTCACTTCGGTGCAGGATGGCGGGCAGCTGAGGCGGTACACATTCGATGTGGCCCTCGATTACCTGGCGCTTGGCATGGATCCGCAGAAGTGTGTTTTTTTCGCCCAGAGTGATGTCCCCCAGGTACTTGAGCTTGCCTGGATACTGGGAACGCTGACACCGGTGAGCATGATGGAAAAGGGGGTTTCTTACAAGGACAAGGTGGCGCAGGGGCTTCAGCCCAATATCGGTCTGTTCACCTATCCCGTGCTGCAGGCTGCAGATATTTTAATCTATCACTCGGATGTGGTTCCGGTTGGTGCTGATCAGAAACAGAACATTGAGATTTCCAGGGACCTGGCTGCGCGGTTCAACCGGATTTTTGACGGGGATTATCTGCGCATCCCGGAGCCGTACATTGTGGAATCCGTGGCCACCGTGCCCGGCATCGACGGCCGGAAGATGAGCAAATCCTATGACAATACCATCGACATTTTTGACAGCGGAAAGGCTTTGAAAAAGAAAGTGATGGCTGTTGTTACCGATTCCACGCCGCTGGAGGAGCCCAAGGATCCGGACAGCTGCAACGTTTACGCCCTGATCCGGCTGTTTGCCGGCGAGGAGAAAAATCGGGAGATACGGGAGAAATACAAGTCGGGAGGATTCGGTTACGGTCATGCCAAGAAGGAACTTCTTGCGCTTATTGATGATTATTTCAGTGAAGCAAGAGCCCGGAGAGAGGAACTGGTCCGGGATCCGGACACGGTCCGGGACATGCTGCGGGAAGGCGGCAGAAAAGCCAGGGAGCGTGCCGAGACGGTTATGGAACCGGTCAGGAGCGCCGCAGGCATCGTCCGGCATTTTTCCACACAATAACCCCAGTGTCGACACATGGTACTTATCATCGACAATTACGACTCCTTTACCTATAATCTGGTGCATCTTATAGCCCGGCATACCGATTCATACCGGGTGATCCGCAATGACAGGATTGGTGTGGACGAGGTGAGAAAACTTGAACCTGATAAAATCCTGATCTCTCCGGGTCCGGGCAGGCCGGAAGATGCCGGCATAACCGTTTCGCTCATCCGGGAACTGGGAGCCGAAATCCCCATCCTTGGTGTCTGCCTTGGGCATCAAGCCATAGGTTACGCCTTTGGAGCCAGTGTGGTCTCCGCGCCATCCCTCATGCACGGGAAGACTTCGTGCATAATGCATGATGGACATACGATTTACAAGGATGTTCCTCAATCCTTTACTGCTACCCGGTATCATTCCCTGGTTCTTGAGGAGTCAACGATCCCGGATAAATTCGAGGTTACATCGCGAAGCGAAGACGGGGTGGTCATGGGTATCCGGCATGCCGTCTATCCACTGGAAGGAATCCAGTTTCATCCGGAAAGCATACTGACTGTAGAAGGACCGCGACTTATCCAGAACTGGATGGTGCGGGAAACCATCAATCAATAAAATTGTAAATGGGAGAATTCACTTACATATTACAAAAAATATCGGCCGGTGATGAGCTTTTGCCGGAGGAAGCGAAGTATGCGCTGCGCGAGATAATCACCGGGAATGTGTCCCCGGCACGGATAGCGGCATTTTTGTATGGCATGAGTTGCAAGGGTGAGACCGTGACCGAGCTGACCGCATTTGTGGATGTCATGCGGGAAGCTGCGGTTGCCGTTGAAGTGGACACGGAATCGGCGATTGATCTGTGCGGTACGGGCGGGGATCATTCCGGTACGTTCAACATATCCACTGCTGCCATGTTCGTGGCTGCCGGGGCTGATGTACCGGTACTGAAGCACGGTAATGCGGGGGTATCGAGCAGGAGCGGCAGTTTCGATGTATTGCGATGCCTGGGTGTTCAACCGGACCTGAACAAGGATAAGGTGGAAAACTGCTTCAGGGAAACGGGAATAGCTTTCATGTTTGCCCCGCTTTTCCATCCCGCCATGGCTCATGTGATGCCTGTGCGAAAGGAATTGGGGATGCGGACCTTTTTTAACATAATGGGCCCCATGCTTAATCCGGCTGGAGTCCGCCGCCAGATGATAGGGGCGTTCAGTCGTGAGACAGCTGAAAACATTATCCGGATACTTGCCAATCTGAATACGGAATTTGCCTATGCGGTCCATGCCGATGATGGTCTGGATGAATTTTCAACCACAGCCCCGACGCATGTGTTTCAATTGATGAATGGCACGCTATCCAACAGTCGTGTGTTCCATGCAGGTGTGTTTGGTCTTTCGGCATCCACTCCGGAGGAGTTGCGTGGAGGGTCGCCAGAAGACAATGCGGCGATTATCAGTGCCATACTGGATGATAAGGCTACATCTGCTCAGCGGGAGATTGTGCTGCTGAATGCCGCTTTTGCAGTACACACATCCGGTATCCATGATGATATACAGGATGCGTTTTATGCAGCGGAGGAGAGTCTGGAAGCTGGAAAGGCACGTGAAATACTGCAAAAATTCGCAACTTGTACAATGGATTTACAAAAAACCTGATATGAATAGCTTTTTTTTGCATGAAACGAACAGGACAGCTTCCGGCTGACACACAGAGCATGTTAACATCCTGTCATGTGTGATCATTCTGACCTTAGAACCGTAGATCACGAAGTGCCCAGTGAAACGCGTAAGCGAAATCGAAATTGATTAAAAAAATGAAATGCGATTGTATAGCCGGAATGATGGAATCACGGATTCGACCTTTCAGACGAAAATAAGAAGGCTTTGAAAAAGAGTATGATGTTATGACTGGAAACAAGATACTAAACACCATTGTAGTCCGGACGAGCGAAGATTTGGCCGTACGGAAGCGGCTTGTTTCGGAGCATGATCTTCGTTCTTTTGAAGGATATCACCATCCAAGAAGGGATTTTGGGTCGGCCCTTGTTACGTCCGGCAGTGTTTCGGTGATAGCTGAGATAAAAAAAGCCTCTCCGTCCAAAGGAGTAATCAGAAGCGATTTCAATGCAGTGAGCATTGCAAGATCATATGAGAGGCATGGGGCTTCCGCGGTTTCCGTGCTGACCGATGAACCCTTTTTCCAGGGATCCCTGTCTTACATGCGGGATGTTTCATCCGTGTCGGGGATCCCGGTACTGCGAAAGGATTTTATCATAGATCCATATCAAATTACTGAAGCTCGTGCCTACGGAGCCGATGCGGTGCTGCTTATCGTGAGGTTACTGGACAACAGCCAGCTGAATGAATTGCATACCGCCGCTGCTGAAGAAGGCCTGCAGGTGCTTACGGAGTGCTACGACAGGCAGGATTGGGATCGCCTTGATTTTGAAACGGTAAAGATCGCCGGGGTGAACAACCGCAATCTCGATACGTTTGAGGTAGACCTTCATCGCGGGGTTTCTTTGCTGGCAACAGCACCAGATGGGGTTGTGCGCGTTTCAGAAAGCGGATTGTCCACCCGGGATGACATGGCATACCTGCAACAGCGTGGCATACACAGTGCGCTTATCGGCGAACATTTCATGCGGGCTGAAGATCCGGGTTCCGAGTTGTCAAACCTGATCCGGGAACAACCCATCGGACAGACATCCGGCAATCATATCGGGACATAACCACAATCATGGCTTTTATTCACTTCATGGTTTTCATTGAAATTATTGCTTTGACTGCTATTATGGCTTTCATTCACAAAGCGGCTGGCGAAGCAGAAAGGCTATAACAGACAATATGTAATTATAGTAATTATACGGTACGCACCAATCTATGATGAATCATTCTTTTCCAAAACTGAAAATCTGTGGAATCACCACGCTGGAAGATGCCCGCTTTGCAGCCGGTGCCTTGGCAGACTATCTGGGATTTGTATTCACAAATGAAAGTCCACGGTACATTCAACCCAGGAATGCTGCAGAGATCAGCGGCTGGATAGAAGGACCGGAAAAAGTCGGGGTATTTGTCAACCAGCACCCGGACGAGGTCAATGCAATTTCCGAACGTGTGGGGTTGGACCTGGTACAATTGCATGGTGATGAAAGTGTTACCTATGCCAAGGAGGTCCTTGCCCCGGTTGTCAAGGTGTTCAGGATCCGGACGGAGGCAGACCTGCCGGGTATCAGAAAAGAAATGAAGCAATGGAATGAGATAGCCCGCTTCTATCTTTTTGACAGCAAGAATGACAATATGCGCGGCGGGACAGGAGAAAGCTGGGACAGGAGTTTGATCAATGCGCTTTCTCCTGAAAAACCATTCTTCCTTGCCGGAGGTATTTCCCACGAAAATGTTGCAGAGGCCCTGGAAGCCACGGCTCCATTCGGCATCGATCTCTCCAGCAGCCTGGAGGCTTCGCCGGGAATAAAGGATTTAGACAAAATGCAATCCTTTTTTGATAAGTGGAATGAATTAAGAGATCATTTTTGAAACACATATAAACCATATGGCTCATATCCCTAATTATAACAAGCAAAGTGTTACCAGTAAATTCAAAAAGCAGTAATGGATATAGAAAATAAAATAGATTCCCGATTCGATTCCTTACCTGACAACAGGGGTTTTTACGGCAAGTTCGGTGGGCGATATGTGCCTGAGATTCTCATACCAGCCCTGGATGAACTTGCAAAAGCTTTCTTTTCAGCCCGGGAGGATCCGGATTTCCAGCAGCTTTTCAGCTCCCTGCTCCATGAATATGTTGGACGGGAAACGCCGCTTACCTATGCCGGAAGGCTGAGTGAGCATTTCGGGAAAGCCCGGATCTACTTGAAGCGTGAAGACCTTTGCCATACGGGCGCGCACAAGATCAACAATGCAATCGGACAGGTGCTTCTTGCCAGGAGAATGGGAAAAACCCGGATCATAGCAGAAACAGGGGCCGGTCAGCATGGTGTGGCCACGGCAACAGTATGTGCCTATTTTGGCATGAAATGCATCATTTACATGGGTGCAGAGGATATTGTCCGCCAGAAGCTCAATGTGGACCGGATGCGCCTGCTCGGCGCCGAAGTACGCCCGGTGGAATCCGGGGCAAAAACACTGAGCAATGCCATCAATGAAGCCATTCGTGACTGGGTCGGCAATGTGGAAGACACATTCTATATTATCGGCTCGGCAGTAGGGCCGCATCCCTACCCCATGATGGTACGGGAGTTCCAGTCAGTGATTGGCAAAGAAACCATTGACCAATCTCTGGAGCAGGAGGGGCGACTTCCGGATTATGTTCTGGCATGCGTGGGTGGGGGATCGAATGCCATAGGCATGTTCCATCCCATGCTGTCTTATGAAAATGTCCGCCTGTATGGAATAGAAGCAGCAGGAGAAGGAGTCCAAACCTCCCGACACGCTGCCACACTTTCCGGCGGGCTTCCGGGGATATTGCACGGATCCCTGAGCTACCTGCTTCAGACACAGTACGGGCAGATTGCAGAAGCGCATTCTGTAAGTGCCGGTCTCGATTATCCTGGAGTAGGTCCCGAACATTCGTTTCTAAGGGACTCCGGGAGGGTTTCCTATGCTGCGGTTACGGACGGTGACGCTCTGGACGGGGTGCGGCTGCTTTCTTCCAAAGAGGGGATTATTCCGGCTTTGGAAACGGCTCATGCCATCGCCTATCTGAATACCATGATGCCCAATACACAACCTGATGAATTCGTGGTGATCAACTGTTCCGGCCGCGGTGACAAAGACATGGAAACCATCTCAAAATTCATGAACCGAAGGTCACGAATTAACAAAATTATAAACAGATGATATAATGAGTAAGAAAGGAAGAATTGGAAGACTTTTTGAAACCAAAGCCGGACATGAGAAAATTATGAGTCTGTTCCTGACCGCTGGTTATCCGGATCCGTCGAAAACGGTGGAGCTGGTCAGGGAACTGGAAGCATCTGGTGCCGACATATTGGAGCTGGGCATGCCTTTCAGCGATCCACTGGCTGATGGACCAACGATACAGTACGCCAGTAAGGTTGCTCTCGAGCAAGGTGTAAACCTGGATTCCATTTTTGGCATGATCAAGGAGATCCGAAAGAGCTCACAGATACCCATTGTGCTGATGGGCTACATTAATCCCGTTTTACAATACGGACTGGACGCTTTTTTTTGCAAAGCCAAAACATCGGACGCAGATGGCATCATCCTTCCGGATGTTCCACCGGGAGAATTCCCGGAAATCGATGATCTCTGTCACAAGCATGGCATCGACACGATATACCTTGTGGCACCTAACACATCCGACAGGAGGATGCAGGAAATTGACAGGGCCAGCCGGGGATTTGTCTATTGCGTGTCGGTCACAGGAGTCACCGGCGCGCGCGCCGGGGACGAGGTAAGCCGCTCGGTTTCCGGGTTCATCCAGAGGGTTCGCAAAAACGTAACCCGAAACCCGGTCCTTGTCGGATTCGGGATCCGGTCCCATGCTGACGCCATGGCCGTTTCAAGTGAAGCGGATGGTTTTATTGTCGGCAGTGCGCTGATTGATTACATTCGCGGTATCTATCCCGGCCCGGACTGGATCAAAAAGACAGGTGATTTTGTGCGGGAGCTGAAATACGGATCACAGATACGCGAAAAATCACCTCATCCGTAAGATTCCGCAAGACCAATATGTGCAGAATTACTGAATCATCATGTCCAAAGAGCCAGTAGGTCGAAGTATTCACCTGATATCATAAATGACAGGCACATTTCGTTATCCACCAGACCATTCAACTGATCCCGCAACATATTAGTGACCATTTTGCCCATGAACCGTTTACATGCTTACCTGACCGCACTGCTCGGACTCCTTCTTTTCGTCACCGCCTGCGACCAGGATTATCGCCGCTCCGCGCAGGGCGGCTTATCCGAAGTGCTGGTGGTGATGGACTCTACGCAGTGGGACGGTCCCGTTGCAGAAGCCATAAGGGCTACTTTTGGCCGGGAAATGATGACCCTTCCCCGTCCGGAAGAAAAATATGACCTCCGGTTTATGTATATCAGGACCAACAGAGATCTGGATTATGCCAAGAGCTTCAGGAATACCATTTTTGCGGCTCCTATCGATGAGGAAAGCAATGTGGGTTCGTTCGTGCGGGCTATTATGAGCGAGGACATCAAGGAGCGCATCGCTGATGGCCGAAATTTTGCCTTTCCGCTTCGCGACCGATGGTTCCGGGACCAGTGGACACTTTTTCTTTCGGCACCGGATCAGCAGACACTGGCACAAAGGATTCTCGATTCGGAGCGTTCCCTTGTGAGCAGTCTTGACCAGGTTGAACGGCAACGTTGGAAGCGTCAGGTATACCGCAGGGGAGAGCAGGCGCATCTGGCCGATTCCCTGATGGAAAACCACGGATTCAGCATCAGGGTGCAGCATGACTACCGGATCGGGGTGGATACGACCGGATTCGTATCCATGCGTCGTTTTCTTCATGATAATGACCGCTGGATCTGGTTCGCCTACAAGGAGGACTGGGAGGATGGCCTGGACGGTGTCGAACAGGAGTGGATCAACGCTGTCCGGGACAGTCTGAACCGGCAGTTCATCCGCGGTACCCGGGATGAGTCCTACGTAACAACAGAATATCGTGCCCCCCGTGCCATAGAAACCGTCAGGACACAGGTCAACGGCCGGCCCGCCCTGGAGACGAGAGGAACCTGGCGCATGACCAATGACATCATGGGTGGACCGTTCCTCCACTATACTGTATTCGATGAACAACAGAACCGGCTCTACATGATGGAGTTTGCCCAGTTTGCCCCAAGATACAGCAAACGCCGCTTCATGAATCAGTTTGAAGCCATGGCACATACCTTCGAAACGGATACGACGCAGGTGCCGGAACCTGTAGCCCTGAGATAAGACCGGGAGTCACTTTCCTGTGGTAATGGATCATTCTGCACGTATTGGCAGATTATTCCTGAGCGGGTTATGTTTCATGGTCTTTTGCACCATGTCATAAAAATTATTAATCAAAAGCACCATGGCGCATAGATATCTTCACAAAAAATTCATGCTTTTGCAGTTTTTTTGAGGTAATAACACGGCCATGCATCCGCACCTCAAATAACGCCTATGGAAGCTCTTGAACTGGCACGCTGGCAGTTTGGAATAACCACTGTCTATCACTTTATTTTTGTGCCACTTACACTTGGTCTATCTGTCCTGGTGGCCATTCTTCAAACATTTTACTACAGGACAGGGGATATCCATTACAAAATGCTCACCAAGTATTTCGGGAAACTGTTTGTAATCATATTCACCCTTGGCATTGTAACCGGTATCGTGCAGGAATTTCAATTCGGCATGAACTGGTCGGAATATTCCCGGTTCGTGGGGGATATTTTCGGGATTCCGCTTGCCATTGAAGCCCTGACCGCTTTTTTTATTGAGTCCACCTTCCTCGGGCTCTGGATTTTCGGGTGGACCCGCCTCCCCAAAGCCGTCCACCTTGCCTGTATCTGGCTTGTGGCCATTGCATCCAACCTTTCGGCTGTCTGGATCCTGATGGCAAACTCATGGATGCAGGTGCCTGTGGGGTACGAACTGGTCGGCGGCCGGGCCGAACTGGCCGATTTCATAGCCATTTTGCTGAACGAGCGGCTGCTGGTTCAGATGCCGCACACCATACTTGGCGGATTCATCACCGGTGGCATGTTTGTCCTGGGACTGAGTGCGTGGATGATCATCCGCAATCAGCAGGCCGAGATCTTTCTTAAATCGGCAAAAATCGCACTGGTATTCACTGCTGTTGCAAGTCTTCTCACTGCCACTACGGGACATGATCAGGCCCAGGAGACCGTCAAGACCCAGCCGATGAAGATGGCTGCCATGGAAGGACTCTGGGAAACCGAGCAGCCGGCAAGTTTTTCTCTTTTTGCCATTATCAACCAGCAGGAGGGAACCAGCAGCCGTGAAATTCGACTACCGTACATGCTGTCCGTACTTGCCCATAACAATGTGACCAGTGAAGTGCGCGGCATGAACGATATCCAGGCCGAAATGGAGGAAATACACGGTCCCGGGGATTATCTTCCCCCGGTAGCCATCGTCTACTGGAGCTTTCGGATCATGGTGGGCCTCGGAGTCCTGTTCATCATCGTGGCTTTCTGGGGACTATGGCTCTGGTGGAAAGGGAAGCTGCAGGACCACCGTCTGTTCCTGAAAACCAGTATCGTTATGATCTTCCTTACGTTCCTGGCAAATACGGCCGGATGGATGGTGGCTGAAATGGGTCGCCAGCCCTGGGTGGTATATGAATTGCTGCTGACCGCTGACGGTGTCTCCCCGTCGGTATTTAAAAACTCGATCTGGATCACCATGATCGGCTTCACCCTTGTTTATGGGGCACTTGCCGTGGCTGCATTCTATCTGGTCTGGTATTTCGGAAAACAGGGCGCCCACGAAGAGGAAGAAGGTGTTGAAACCAACCTACACACGTACTAAAGGAGACGGAGATCATGGATTTACAAACTTTCTGGTTCATACTAATCGCTGTCCTGTTTATCGGATACTTTTTTCTGGAAGGGTTTGACTTCGGTGTCGGCATCCTGATGCCCTTTGTCAGCAAGGACGAAGTGGATCGCCGGGTGACCATCAACACCATCGGTCCGTTCTGGGATGCCAATGAAGTGTGGCTGATAACAGCCGGCGGTGCCATGTTTGCCGCGTTTCCCCACTGGTATGCCACACTTTTCAGCGGATTTTACCTGCCCTTGTTCCTGATCCTTCTGGCATTGATTGTTCGCGCTGTGGGATTTGAATTCCGCAGCAAAATGAAAGAGAGGTGGTGGCGCCTCACGGCAGATCATTTCATATTTTGGGGAAGTGTGCTTCCCGCGTTTCTGTGGGGTGTCGCTTTCACAAACATCGTGATAGGTCTTCCCATCGGGGAGGATATGAACTTCACCGGTACGCTTCCTGCCTTGCTCAATCCCTACGCTTTGCTTGGCGGACTTGTTTCCCTGGTCATGTTCACCTTGCACGGTGCGATTTTCCTGAGCTTGCGTACAACCGATGAGCTTAAGGCCCGGGTGGAAAAAACGGCTAAATTGATGTGGATTCCTGTGGGTGTCATCCTGCTTGCCTTTGCACTGCTCGGATACCGGCAGACTATCCTTTTCGAAGAGTTCGGCATTATTCCGGGAACCCTGCCCATGATAGCCATAGTGTCCTTCCTCGCCGTTATCGTGTTCATGAGTATCAACCGATTTGGCTACGCTTTCGCCGCCACAGGGGCTACCATAGTTTTCGGTTCACTGGTCGTATTCCAGGGCATGTTCCCGTTGGTGATGCCGTCCAGCCTGAATCCGGACTTTCATCTGACCATCTACAACGCCTCATCAAGTGACCTCACCCTGACGATCATGTCGGTCCTTGCGATCATATTTGTGCCTATAATTCTTGCCTACCAGGGATGGAGTTACTGGGTGTTCCGCGAGCGTGTCACGCGTGACGCCATCCCGCGGAGCTGATTTCGTTGATGACAGACTACAGCAGCAGCCATAAGAGACTGTTCCGCCTGGCGTTCGTATATCGGACCCCCTGGGCCCTTATGGCGCTGCTGAGTTTTCTTTCAGCGGCATCCATCATCGTGTTGATGCATGGTTTGAGTATTGCCATTGATGCTGTCTTCATGCAGCAATCGCCGCTTGCGCTCGTCCAGCCGGCGCTGCTACTCATTGCAGGAGCTATAGCTGTCAGGGGTATCCTGTTCTGGATCCATGAAATCCTGGCTCAAAAAACCGCTTCACAAATAAAAGCCAGCCTTCGGGAGCAGCTGTTTGGTAAAATTCAGCAACTGGGTCCCGCCTGGACCGAAACCCAGAACAGCGGGGATTTGGCTGCCACTGCCGTGGAAGGGGTTGAGAAACTGGATGCCTACTATGCCCGATTTATACCGGCGGCTATTCATATGTCTGTTGTTCCGGTTGTAATTGTAATTGCCATTTTTCTCATTGACTGGCTAAGTGGACTCATCCTGCTGATCACCGGCCCACTGATCCCCGTATTTATGTCCCTTATCGGCATGCGTGCCCGGCAGCAAGTTCAGAGGCAATGGGCTACACTTCGCTATCTGAGCAGCCATTTCCTGGATGCGGTTCAGGGACTGAGAACGCTGAAGTTGTTCACCAGGGAGCATCGAAAACACACAGAAATAGAGCACATCAGTGATCGCTTTCGTGTTTCCACGATGGGGGTACTCAAAATTGCATTTCTTTCGGGATTTGTCCTGGAACTATTTGCCTCTCTTGCAACAGCCCTGGTTGCCGTCGAGATTGGCGTTCGCCTTATTGAGGGACATATAGTTTTTCAGGTAGGTCTTTTTGTGCTCCTGCTTGCACCGGAATACTACCTGCCGTTCCGGATGTTCGGCGCGCAGCATCACGCCGGCATGGAAGGGACCGAGTCGGCGGGACGGGTTTTCGCTATTCTGGACAAAAATGCTCTGTCTCAAAAAGTTATCGTTAATGGTGATCTTGATGAGCAGATATCTTCTGATTATCAACAGTTTTTACTAAATAAATACTCAGGACCGGTAAAATCCCGGAATTGTTTTAAGGATATAACAGCAGCCGCAGCAGCGGAAGAGCATGAAGGAAGCCCGTCTGTTTCAGTAGTTTTTAAAAATGTCACATTTACATATCCGGGCAAATCGTATCCAGTGTTAGCAAATTGTTCATTTAAGTTGCCCAAGAGAAGTAAAACGGCGCTTGTTGGTGTAACTGGCAGCGGTAAGACAACCATCTTGCGACTGCTTACGCGTCAGCTTGCACCTGACAGTGGATGGATTACGCTGGGTGGCATGCCGTCGACGAAGACGGATGATGGCACATGGCTTGAAAACATGGCGGTGGTCAACCAGACCAACTGGTTTTTCGACGATACGTTACTGGCAAATCTGCTGGCAGCACGTCCCAATGCCACGTACGAGGAGGTTGTCTCGGCATCAAAAGTTTCCGGAGCGCATGAATTCATTCAAAAGCTGCCGGATGGATATCTTACCGGAACCGGTGAATTTGCCGCACGGTTCAGCGGAGGCGAGCGGCAACGGATATCCATTGCCAGGGCGCTTCTCAAGGATGCCCCGATACTGATACTGGACGAGCCCTCATCGGCCCTGGATCCAGAAAGCGAAGAAATAATAAATCGTGCACTGGATGAACTGATGGCCAACAAAACCGTTTTTCTGATCGCTCACAGGCTTTCGACTGTTCGAAAAGCGGACAATATCCTTGTCCTCGAAAGTGGCAGGATTACAGCGCAGGGAACCCACACCTATTTACGTGCAAATTGTAAACTATATGAACAGATGGTATCTGCATACGCTTCCTGAATATTAGGGCTCTGCAAGCAAGACGGTAAAAATCGACATGAATATCCATCTCGCATTATCACGGTTTTTAAAACGCTATCCCTGGAGGATCACTGCGGCAGTCTTGCTCGGGGCAGGAACCATACTGGCGGGAATTGGTCTGCTTGCAAGCTCCGGATACCTGATTTCCGCAGCTGCTCTGCGTCCGCCTATACTGGATCTCATGGTCATTATAGTTTCCGTTCGGTTCTTCGGCATCAGCAGGGCTGTCTTGCGATACTCCGAGCGGCTGCTATCCCATGACATCACGTTTCGTCTGCTTCTGCAAATGCGGAGCCTTTTTTTCAGGGCACTGAGCAATACTTCCGCGTCCCGTCTTCTGGGATTCCGTTCCGGCTCATTGCTTTCGTCCATAACATCCGACGTTGACGAGCTCCAAAACTACTATGTTCGCGTATTCACGCCGGTTATCGTTGCCGTTCTTGTAACCCTGACGTCATTTTTCTTTTTGAGGGCATTCAGTCCTGCAGCTGCCTGGATCACGCTGGCGTTTCTGTTGTTGAATGGTGTAGCAGTTCCTTTAGGAGTTCGGCGGCTTGCACACGGACTGGGAGTCAGACAACTGCATCTCAGAAGTGAGCTGTCTCACTTATGGGTGGAACACAGTCAGGGAATACTTGATATTCGTCTTTATGGTTTACAAAATACATACATTAAACGAAATATGGAGTTGTGCAGTGAGATATCCAGGCTGGAGCGCAGGCAATCGGCTGTAACCGGGCTGCAGGACGGCCTGCACAACTGGATCCTTTTTTCGGCGGCAGCTGTGGCACTGTTCGTAACAGCACCCCTGGTCCTTGATGGTACGCTGTCAGGGGTCATGCTGGCGCTGGTAGTGCTGTCCGTGATGGCTTCCTTTGAGGCCACACAAAACCTGGGTACGGCTTTCCAGTATCTGGAAACTACAGAGAGAGCGGCTGAAAATCTGTTATCATTGACCGGTGGATTGCTTTCATATGAAGACCGGGACCTTACTGCCCGGGACCTTACTGACCAGGAAAAAGACGACATCAGGCCCGCGAAAGGATCAGGATCCCTTAACACACATGAAGGGGCGGGAAGCCTGTTGTTTGATAACGTCAGTTTTTCATATGGTGAAAACACGGTGCTTGACAGCGTTGGCTTTGCCATACAAAGTGGAGAAAAAGCAGCTCTCGTGGGTCCTTCTGGAAGCGGTAAAAGCACGGTTGTCAACCTGTTGCTAAAATTTTACGACCCTGTCAGGGGTTTTGCGGCTATTGGTGATAATAAGCTTGCGGATATCCAGCCGGACCGGGTCCGTTCCATGATTGCTGTAGTGGATCAATTTACCTATCTGTTTCAGGACACGTTACGAAACAATTTGAAAATAGCCCGGGAAAATGCGGGTGAAAGGGATCTTCTTCAATCATTGCAGGATGCCCATTTATGGTCCTGGTACCAGGGACTTGAAAAGGGGCTTGACACACAACTGGGAGAGCACGGCAAGCAACTTAGCGGAGGTGAGCGTCAGAGAATGGCCATTGCCAGGGCTTTGCTAAGGAATTCACCCATCTGGATCCTGGATGAACCTACCGCCAATCTGGATACCATCACTGAAAAAGCGATCGTAAAAATCATCCGACAAGTCACCAGGACCAGAACCGCGTTGTGGATTACCCACAGACTCGTACAAATGGAATACTATGATCGGATTTATGTGCTGGAAAATGGCAGGATTTCAGAGAGAGGGCGACATCACCAGCTCATGCGAAGGAGGGGGTGGTATTCGGACATGATACGACTGCAGGCGAATATGTTAAAGGAAGAGATAGATACCGTGTAGCAGTGGCAGTATATGGTCAACCATGTACATATGTCAACTATGCACTCAGTCCATGGACATGGTCATACTGTCAGCAATTCTGCGGTATTCCACGTATTCGTCCGGGGTCAGATCGGCAAACATGTAATTCATCGGGTCTACAGGTCGCCCGTTCCTGACTACTTCGTAATGAAGATGCGGCCCGCTGGTAACTCCGGAGTTCCCGCTCCGGGCCACAATCTGTCCGCGCTCCACTTTCACACCGGGGCGTATACCGTCTGCAAGGCTGGAAAGATGGGCATATCTTGTTTCATAACCGTGACCGTGGTCAATGACCAGCAGAAGTCCGTATGTCCGCCAGCGCCGTGCTGATTTAACAACACCATCACCGGTGGAATAAACCGGGGTACCGACCCTTGCCCTGAAGTCCACCCCCTCATGCATACGCTTGTAACCGAGAATCGGATGAGGGCGCATTCCATATCCACTAAGGATAATACCGGAGACCGGACGGATGGCCGGGATGTTTCTCATCAGCTCCTTGTTCTGGTTGTAATGAGCTTTTATTTCCTCGAAGCTGAGTTTCTGAATGTTGATGCGGCGTTCAATACTTTCAAGATTACTGGCAGTCCAGCGAAGCAGATCGGATGATGGGTCACTGTAGGCATCAAACCGGGCATAGAGATCGGCCCCGCCGACTCCAGCCTGACGCTCGTCATCGGATATCGGGTCAATTCCAAGCATGGTCCGGTAGATGTCATTATCCATGCTTGCAATCGTGGCTATCTGCTGATCCAGGTATTCAATGCTTTTACGCGTTTCGTGGAGCTGATCGTAGAGCACCTTGTTTTCTGCCTTCAGTGCAATTTCAGCTGGGGATCCAACGGAAAAAGAGAGAAAGGAGAGGGTGACAGCTGTAACCACAGCGCCCACCAGTATCCACAGGCTGAGTGTATAAATGACCCGCTCTCCCGAACCGTATGTAACGGGGATGAACTGGCATTCCTTTTCGTCGTAATAGAAGTAATTTTCCAAAACCTGGCTTGTCTTGATATCCTATGGGGCTTTTTCAGGACAATACTTTATAGGGCAAAGATATTATTATTGTGCAACAATACAAAACAAGGGGAGCAAATCGTTGTTTTTACTATTCCAGATCCCCTTCAAAATATTCGACGGCTCTTTGGATGACGGGACTTCCTGCCTTTTTGCCGGCAATCCGGTCCTGGATTTTTTTCTGGAAGGCCTCAGCGGCATCGTATCCGTAGTGGGAGAGAAGGTGGTTCATGGCGATGACTTCGGCAATAACGGTTATGTTTTTGCCGGGCGTGATGGGCAGGTTGATTGTGGGGATGTCAATGCCCAGAACAGAAATATTCTGCCGGTTGAGTCCGGTGCGGTCCACATGTTGGGATTCGTCCCACAGGCTGAGCTCCAGGATCACTTCCACACGTTTCTGATATCGGATGGCCCGGATACCGAACATGGACATCACATCCACGATGCCGAGACCTCGTATTTCCATGAAATGTTTGTTGATCTCAGTCGGGGAGGCGATCAGCACATTGCTTTTTTTCGTCAGGATGATGACATCGTCGGAGACAACGCGGTGGCCACGCTCCACCAGATCAAGCGCCACTTCGCTCTTACCGATGCCGGATTTGCCCGATATAAGGATACCGACGCCGTATACATCCACCATGGATCCGTGTACCATGGTCTGCACGGCAAACTGGTCCTCAAGGAAGTCACGTACCAGAAACATGAAGCGGGTTGTCTCCATGGGTGTCTGGAAAACCGGTACACCGGCTTTTTCGGCGAGTTGCAGGAAGGAATCCGGCAGCGTGTTATTATCGGTCAGGAAGATAACCGGTACAGGGAATTTGGTGATTTCCAGAAAAGCTTTGAGGCAGACATCCTCACCGATATGATCGATGTATTTCCGTTCGCTGTTGCCGATAACCTGGATTCTCTGGTGGGAAAAAAGATCTACGTAGCCGGCAAGGGCCAGTCCGGGCCGGTGCAGGTCGGTATCGGTGATTTTGCGTTCGGTGGAGAAGGATTCCGATGTACAGGGATGAATATCGAGTTTTAGCTTGGTACGAAGCTGCTCAACCAGAAAAGAGACGCGGATATTTTCTTTTCTGGGAACAGCTTTTATATTTTTGTATGGCATTATTGTAAATATGACGTACAGAATACCCGATCAAGCGTGATCAGGCGTCAGTTGCGGGAAAATCGTTTGTCTTTGTATTTAAGTAGTTGACGGCGCATGTTATCCACAGCGGAACGCACAGCCTGCTCATATGCCGGACCCGCTTCTGTGGCTTTGAGCAGGTCCTGTTTGACTTTAACCGTGAGTTCCGCCTTGGCCGGGTTATCGTTATCCGGGGATGGCTCCAAAACGATATCACAGGAATAGATTCTGTCGAAAAAACGTTTCAGTTTATGTATCTCCTCGGTAGTGAAGTCCTGGAGATTCTGGCTTGCTTCAAACTTTCGGGCTGTGAAATTGATGTTCATTATCTGAGATGGATTAGGGTTCATGTTTGAAATGGAGAATGTCAAAAAAGACTGAAAGGACAAACTGGATTTTCATTCGGGCTGCTCGGGTGGGGCTGCGCGCGGATGTGCTGTCCTATAGACATTGCGAAGGTGTTCCACGCTGGTACCCGTGTAGATCTGGGTTGCGGCCAGGTCGGCATGTCCCAGGAGTTCTTTGATGACTCGTATGCCTGCTCCACGGTCGAGCAGGTGGGTTGCGAAACTGTGCCGCAGGACATGGGGGCTTTTTTGGCTGACCTCGCATACGCGTGAAAGGTAATGTGACACTTTCCTCTGGATAAGTCTTGGATAGACCCGTTTACCGGAATCGGTGAGAAACAGCGCCTTCATATCGTCCTGTCCGGTTTTGGAACCAGCAAGCTGCGGTCTGTCCGCGAGGTAGTTGCGGAGTGCCGTCGATGCGGGATCCCCGAACGGGATGATGCGTTCCCTGGCGCCTTTTCCGAATACCTTGACACGTTTTCGGTTCACATCAACATCAAAAGTGTTCAAACCGACCAGTTCCGAAAGCCTCATGCCTGTACTGTAGAGGAGTTCCAGAATGGCCAGATCCCTTTTACCGGACGGACTGTCCGTTTCGACTGTTTCCATCATGAGTCCAAGTTCATCCGGACGTACTGTTTTTGGCAGGCGGTGCTCTTTTTTGGGATTCATGAGCATATGTGCCGGATTGTGAAGAATCTGACCTCTTTTATACGCGAATTTCAGGAATGAGCGCACTGATGCGGTTTTTCTTGCGAGTGTGGACTTGGCAGCTTTTGAAGACATCAGGGAGCCAAGCCAAAGTCGGATCATAAGCCGGTCGATCCGGTTATAATCCACGTCGACAGGCCGTAATTCCCATTCCTTGCAGCAGAAATCCAGAAACTGACGGATATCACGTTGATAGGCTTCCACGGTCTTTGAGGAAGCATTACGCTCAATTTCAAGATATCTGATAAAGCGGCCGAGCAGGAGGAAGTCATTCATAATCCGTCGTTCCTGTATTCATCCTTATGATAAGATAATCAAAGCATCTTCATTTTAAAGCAGAAATTCCTAAAAGTTGAAAAAAAACATGTAAGGAAACGGGGGCTCGTAACTCTTTAGAAGTACCTGTTAACGATTATGTTGTTTGCAGCAAGAATAAAACCATGGATAAAACCTGACATACCATGAAAATTTCCGATGATCGTTTGAAAGAACCGTCGTACCGCCAGATGGATATAGCTGTTGGTGTTCTCATCAAGCATATTCTTGAAATCCGAAATGTCACAGAGTGGGCTGCCTGCATGGGATATTCCCGATCCCACTTTTGCCGCAGTTTTAAAAAACGGTTTCAGGAGAACCCGAAGATGGTACTTAGAAGGGCGCGTTTCAGAAAAGTCTGCAGGGTAATCCAGTCAGACTGGTCGGCTACTGCTTACAAGGTGGCACTGGAATCCGGTTTCGAAAATGACAAGGCGCTTCACAAGTTCCTCCAGAGGAATTTCAACTGGGGGTTTCTTTCTTTGAAGGACGAGTTGAAGCGCAATGCTTTTCGATCCAGAAAGATTATCTCCTTTGCGGCAGAATCAGATTATGAATATATCATCGGCCCCAGTCAGAAATGGCAGAAACAAGAGAAAGAACAAAAAAATGAGAAAAGAATGGACCCGCAGCAACAAAAAAAACGGCAAAAAGTACCAGCAAAGCCCGGTTTTTCAAAATGGCAAGGCGGTTCAGACAGGCCGTCCTTTCCAGGTGGGACCTCTCTTTAAAAGACGGTCGTAGATCACCACAAAAGCAAGCATATGAAACCAGAGTATGCCAGGCAGATACATTAAACCTGTTAAAAAAGACCAATTCAAGAACTTTGATATCCAAAGTCGCTGTATCAAAGCTGTCAGAACAACCAGGCCTGACAGTGCTGCGATCAGGGTCGGGTCGGTTAGCTCCTGGATACCGGTAAGCGCTGCAATTAAAATAAGTGCGGGCAGCACATAAACAGTGAAGTGCAGAAGCCATGCAAGGACAAAGGGTAGCGTACTGTAGTTGAAACCGGCAAAGAAATTTTTACGGAATCCGTTAAAGATCTCGGAAGGGCTGCGATACATACGGCACCACAGTCTGTCTGTACCATGGAACATCCGCATGGTTTTTCCTTTTCGGACGACCATTTTTGCCAGCATGACATCTTCGACTACCTGATTTTTGACGGATTTATGTCCTCCAATTTCCCGGTATGTATCACTTTTGAAGATCATGCACTGTCCACATGCACTTGCAAACATGGGTTTTACTTTCTGACGAAGCATTCGCCACGGTATCCATACCGGCGCCTGATAACTGTAAAGTGTTGGAAGATAGGCGGCCACAGTGGCATAAACTGACGATACGACGGTTTTTTCCAGAAGTGACTCCATGATTTGATGAGGCCAGACCGTAGCAAAATCAAGTTCGAATCTATGGATTCCATTCATGATCGATGTGACGGCATCAGCAGCAAGCCAGGTATCTGCATCAAGAAAGATATAAATATCTCCACGGGCATGTCCGGCCAGCTGATGGCAAGCCCAGTTTTTTCCAAGCCAGCCCTCTGGTCTTTCCAGGGAAGAGTGGACGATAACGTGAATGTCAGATGACAGATCGTCCCGCATGCGGGATTTCATAGCATCACGGAATTCTTCAGCAACTTTCCTGGTGCTGTCTTCGGACTGATCGTCCAGAATATGGATATCCAGACGGGGCCAGTCCTGCTTGCCGAGGCTATTCAGCAATTTTGGAAGATTGCTTTCTTCGTTTCGGGCTGGGATTAAAATGGAAACTTTGTAAGGTTCTGAAAGGGTTTTTCCGGAGAATTCCGAGGTTGATAGTGCCGTGCTTTTGTTCAGATCGCCCAAGCCAAGGAAGTGACTGCGATTGTGAATCAGTATCAGGGAAGTGGCAAGAAGAAAAAAAACTCCAAAAACAAGGAGCCAGATCAGGTAGACATCCATTGCAGTGCGATGTCAGTTAATGGTTTCATTTCCCTTGAGGAAAAGAGAGCGGTCGCTTCCAAGGTATTCGCTGTCAAAAATCATTCCGGCAACCCAATCTTTGACATCGGCGATGTCAGTGACTTCATTGTCAAGCCGGAGCATGGAATACTCAATCAGACGTTCCATTCGTCTGGCGTCCAGTATGCCGATGTAATATAGCTCCAGGATGTAGCCATAAGCGTCTGAAGAGATGCGGGATCGTTCATTTGGATGAAGCACACGTGGCGCAGGCAGGTTTTTCATTTCAGCTTGTTCCCCTACAAATTCGCCAGTTTCATGTTTCTGGATCAGCCAGGAGTAGGCGGCGCTGATTTCCGAGTGATTGTAGCCACGCAGTTTATCAAGCTTTATATCGTTGAGCTTGGCGCCAATATGGATTCTTTTGACCAGATATATGATCAGATCGATAACGTTGTTTTGCATTCAATAATCCAGATAAAGCGTAATGTATTTATTTTCCAGAGCGTGCATGTGGTTTCGCTGTGTTTCAGCTTCATCATCATAGCCAACCAGGTGCAGCAGACCATGTATGACGATTCTTAGCAATTCTGTGTCGAAGATCACATCAAGTTCCTCAGACTGGCGTCGTATCTGAGGGACACAGCAAAAAAGAGTTCCTTCCACCGGTTCATCATTTTCATGATAAGGAAATGTTATGATATCTGTTACATGGCTGTGTCCGAGATACCGACGGTTCATGTCCTGAATTTCAGTGTCGTCCACAAAAACCACTTCCACATGTAGAAAATTCCTTTTTTCATGTTCATGGACCAGATCTATGAGACGCCGCAACTGATCGCCTGAGAACGGGATGTTCTCATCGGTCTGGTTAAACACCTCAAATGACACCGGATTCATCAGGGGCAATTGCAATAGCCAGGGTTTTACAGTAATGTCTGCTTAATCGTCGTCAAAATTGAATCCTTCAAAATCTATGGACTCGGTAAGAGACAACGCCACACTGCACATCATCACCTCAGGGGGTAATTTGGTAAAGTCACCGCTAAGCAGAGAGTCGCTCACATTGGCATACAGGCTGCAACCAGCCTCTTTTTCAATGATCAGACCCGATATTTTGGAACCATTTTTTCCAAAAAACGTAATCTGATGAAGCATGTCACTGGCTACGAAAGCAGTGCAGTTATGCAACTGGAGAAAAGTATCCTGCGTGTAGACGGAGATAAGATTGACAGGTTCTTCATCAATGAGCAGCCCAAGGTGAATTTCAAGAGCCATCTTCCGGTTTGATTCCGTATTGGTAATCTCAAATCGGTAAACACTGCCGCTTTTTTTGGGCTCAGAACCAAGAACTTTGGCTATTGTGGAAATATTTTCCTCAGTGA
>SKUI01000228.1 GCA_007122185.1 Rhodothermia bacterium
CTTCCACTTCCCGATAGACATCGATTTCATGATTGGTAAGTTGTGTAGCAAGGCGAATATTGACACCGCCTTTCCCGATGGCCTTGGATACCTGGTCCGCCGGCACCACTACCTTGGCCCGTCGCTCCTTCTTGTCAATTTCCACAGACTGCACGTGGGCCGGTTGGAGAGCACGCTTTATGAACTCATGATCGTCTTCGGTGTAGTTGATCACGTCAATGTTCTCATTACAGAGTTCGCGGACGATTGAATGGATACGTATCCCTTTCATTCCCACGCAGGCACCGACCGGATCCACCCGATCATCATTGGAGATTACAGCTACCTTGGAGCGGTCACCCGGTTCCCTGACAGTCCTGATGATTTCGATGACACCATCAAAGACTTCGGGGATCTCGTTTTCGAAGAGTCGCTCCAGAAAGAGCGGCGAGGTGCGTGAGATGATGACAGCAGGGTTGCCTTCCTGGCGCTTTACTTCGATGACAACGGCACGAATTGTGTCGCCTTTGCGATACCGATCCTTGTAGATCTGCTGGCTTTTGGGGAGAATAAGTTCCACCCCGTTGTGATTCACAAGTATGTCGCGGTTCCGTACCTGGTAAACATCCCCAAGCACAATCTCACCGATCCGGTCACTGTAATCCTCAAAGATGTTGTCCTTTTCGATCTCACGGATACGTTGAGCCAGGGTCTGACGGGCCATCATGACGGCACGCCGGCCAAAATCCTCGATTTTGAGCTCCTGTGCGAACTCGTCATAAAGATCAAGATCGGGATCAAGCTTTTTTGCCTCGGTTATTCCGATTTCGTTGACCGGATCGCTCAGTTCCTCATCCGGCACCACTTCACGGATATGCATGATCTGGATTTCACCGCGATCGGGATTCAGTATCACTGAAAAAGCATCGTCCGTTTCGTATTTCTTACGGATCATGGATCGAAATACATCCTCAAGAATGGAGAGCAGAAGATCCCTGTCAATGCCTTTGTCCTTGGCAATTTCAGCAAAAGACTGAATGATCTGTTTTGAAATATCCGTTTGCATGTAGGTTATGTTCGATAAAACCGTTTTCGTTGTTTAGAAAGAGGCCAGAACGTAGGTCTCCACAATTTCAGGAAACGAAATCTCCAGCTCTTTCTTGTTTTCTGACAAAATCGTGATCTTGTCGTTCGTCACACCGGCAAGCGTTCCATCCGATACAACTTCATCGCCATCTTTGAGGTATGTTACACGGACATTTCGCCCCTTGTTGCTGTGATACTGCCTGATATCCCGGAGCGGGCGATCCAGCCCGGGGGAAGAAACGTTCAGTGTGTATTTCTTTCCGTGCCAGCCGCTGACATCCAGCAGCAGATTGATTTCCCGGCTGATGTCGACACACCGGTCAAGCGAAACATTACCACTTTCGGATTCCACGTAGATCCAGATCACACGATTCCCGGTCGCACCCTTGAGTTCAACATCTACCAGATACAGATCGTTATCCTCCAGCACCTGTGCCGCGATATCTTTTATTTGATCAAGTTCGTCCAAAATGGCTCTGTTTTCTGATTTCCAAATACAAAAAAAGTGAGCCTTTTTCGGGCTCACTTACAGAGAGTAAATATACGCCAATTTTTCATAAAACCCAAAAATTAAAGCATCTCCGGCACTGCTTTCGATCGTCGGAACGACATATGCGGGCAATCTCCGGAAGAAGTATTTTTCCCGTTCTTTACCTATTTTTCAGTATTGAAAAGAAATTGAATTATCAGATATGCGCATATTGTCTTATATATTGCTGCTGGTTTTGTTCCTGTCAACTGCTGTGCAGTGCAACAGTGACAATGAAACCGAGACCATGGATCGACACGCGGGCCGACAAATAGAGCCAACGCATTCACTGGATATACTGGACGAGCAGCGGAATCGTGTTGTGGCCCGGGTGCGTGTTGCGCTGGCTCAGACCGAACAGGAGCGCAACACCGGACTGATGGACGTCCGGCAGATGCCTTTCGATACGGGAATGTATTTCCTCTTCGATGATGAAGCGCCAAGGAGCTTCTGGATGGTCAACACTCCCCTGCCACTCGATATTCTGTTTATTGACAGGAATCATCGCATTGTACGGATCCACACGCGGACCGTTCCTTTTTCCGAGCGTCCGATACGATCGGAGGTTCCCGCCAGGTACACTCTGGAGGTGAATGCCGGTTTTGTCAGTGAGCATGACATCCGTGAAGGCATGTATGTGCGGCTGGGCGAGCGGCTGGGCGAGCGGTTGCATCAGTAGCGCATTGTACCCGGCAATGCACTTTTCGTTCGGGGATCAGGAGATATTTATTGGTGGAGAAGGGATACTCCTCTGCCGGACACACCGTTATTTTTCGCTTTTGAGGAATTCCATCAGTTTCTCAACGTTTTTTCTTGAACCCATGTAGACCGGCGCCGTCTGGTGGATGGACTCCGGGATGATCTCCAGTATCCTTCCGCGGCCGTCGAGTGCCATGCCGCCCGCCTGTTCAACAATGTAACCCATCGGGTTGCACTCGTACATCAGTCGGAGTTTTCCTTCGGGGTTGCTCACATTGGGTGGATAGAGAAAGATCCCTCCCAACAGCAGGGTCCGGTGCAGATCCGAGACCATTGAGCCTATGTAGCGCAGCGAGTAGGGACGTTTTGTCTGCGGATCCACCTTTTTGATGTAATCGATATAGGAGCGGACTCCCTCCGGCCAGCCTGAACTGTACCCCTCATTGATACTGTATTGCGGATGAAAATCCGGGATGCGGATATCATCATCGCTGAGCATGAACTCCCCGATCGTCGGATCGAGAGTGAAGGAGCTTACTCCCATGCCTGTCGTGTAGACGAGCATGGTACTGGAGCCGTAGAGCACATATCCGGCTGCGGCCTGCCTGTCGCCGGGCTGCAGTGCATCCGATTCTTCCGCCCGGACCTCCCGCGGGCTTTTACGCAGATAGATTGAAAAAATAGTCCCCACCGAGACATTCACATCAATGTTGGATGACCCGTCAAGCGGATCGAAAAAGACGATATATTTGCCGGAGGAACTTTCCAGCCGGATCAGTTCATTACTCTCCTCCGAGATCATAAGGCTTACGATGCCCGAGCGCGCAAGCGCCGACATGATCTGTTCATCGGCAAACACATCCAGCTTTTTCACGCTTTCGCCGTGCACATTCCGGCCTCCTTGCCGGCCCAGCAGGTTCGTAATCCCTGCCTTGTTCACTTCCCTTGAAACGATCTTGGCCGCCAGGCCGATGTCGCGGAGAAGCTGTGACAGCTCCCCTGTCGCCCCCTCGAAACGGTTCTGCGAGTGAATGATGAACTCTTCCAGTGTTATCAGATGATTTGCTTTTTCCTGTGCCATGATCTTCTCGTTGGATGAATCAGGATTTCTCCGATCGTTTTACCAGTTCCCTGTACAGTTTTTCTGCCTTCTTTTCAAGTGAGTCGGGTGTGCCTTCGTTGTGTACGACAATATCTGCCTTCTCGGACAGGCGGTCAAATTCGGGCTGTTTCCTGATGCGGCTTTTAACACTTCCGGGACTGGATCCGTCCCGTTTTGTCACGCGACGAATCCTCTCTTCTTCGGGACAGGCCACCAGGACAACGACATCACATTCCGCGGCTCTGTCAGTTGTCAGCAAAAGGGCTGATTCGTGGGCAAAAATCGGAGCCCCATCCTCCCGGGCCTTCTGTATTTTTTTTTCCAGTTCCCTGAAGACAGCGGGATGAACGATGCGGTTCAGTTCTTCCACGCGTCCGGCAGCAAAAGCGGCTTCGGCGAGGTACTCCCGGTCCAGGGACCCGTCCTGCCGGTATGACCGGTCCCCGAAGGCGCCTGCAATCTTTTCCTTCAGACCTTCGTCGGAGACCATCAACTGCTTGGCAAGGTCATCGGCGTAGACAACGGGCACTCCAAGACGTTCCCACACCTGCAGAAAAGTGGATTTGCCGCTTCCGATTCCTCCAGTAACACCGATGTGCAACATGATTTTTATGGTGGATATGATTGCCTGGGCATTTTATGGCGGATAATCTTGCCTATCCATGATTATTAAAAAGGGTCATGAAGCTCAGGATCAGATGATGGTATTGCGCCGTGCTTCCTCCATTTGCCGGGGATAGTCTGTCGTGTAATGCAATCCGCGGCTTTCTTTTCGGCTCATGGCCGATCGGATGATGATGTAGGCATTAGCAATAAGATTTCGCAGTTCGCACAGTGCCACACTTACACGGGTTCTCTGGTAGAATTCCTCTGTTTCCTCAAAGAGCAAATGTGTGCGGCGGAATGCCCGCGCCAACCGAAGATCACTTCGAACAATTCCTACATAATTCCACATAACCTGTTGCAGCTCTAGCTTGTTATGGTGTATGAGTATGGCTTCCTCTGCATTTACGGTGCCACTGTCATCCCATTCGGGCACACCGGTTATCCAATCCCGGTCGCTAATGTACGAAACGGATTTTCCCGCAGCACGTTTGGAGAACACCATAGCCTCCAGCAGGCTGTTGGAAGCCAGGCGATTTGCGCCGTGCAGACCGGTACATGCCGCTTCACCTGCACAAAACAGGCCATGGATGGAGGTTCGGCCGTCACGGTCCGTCAGTACACCGCCGCAGAGGTAATGGGCGGCAGGCACCACAGGGATCCACTCTTTGGTGATATCTACTCCGTACGAACGGCACGTTGCCATGATGTGCGGGAAACTTTCGGAAAGCACATTACTATCTATATGCGTGACATCCAGATACACTGTATCATCACCGGATTTTTTGAGATAATCGTCAATAGAGCGTGCCACGATATCCCGGGGTGCCAGTTCGGCGCGATCATCGTAATCAGCCATGAAGGTGTGCCCGTCCCTGTCCCGAAGAATGCCGCCTTTGCCCCGAACCGCCTCCGAAATAAGGAAAGAATTGGCCTCCGGGATGTTCAGCGTGGTGGGATGAAATTGCATGAATTCCATGTTCGCTACACGCGCCTTGGCGCGGTATGCCATGGCAATACCGTCACCGGTGGCAATGGAAGGGTTTGTGGAATGGAGGTAAACCTCTCCCACACCGCCGGTTGCAATGAGTGTCGCTTTTGCAAGGACAGCTTCCACTTTGTCAGATCGGGTATCGAAAATATATGCGCCGTAGCAGTGAATGTCGTCATTGGACCGGGTTACCTTTCTTCCCAGGTGGTGCTCGGTAATCAGCTCAAGTGCAAAATGATGCTCAAAAACATGGATATCCGGATGTCTGGCAATCGCTGCCAGCAGGGTCTGCTCAATCTCTTTACCGGTGCGGTCGGCGGCATGGACAATGCGGTTTTGGGAGTGCCCGCCCTCCCTGCCCAGGTCCAGTTCTCCGTCTTTGGTGGAAAAACGGGCGCCCCAGTCCAGCAGTTCGCGCACAACGGATGGACCATCACGCACTACCATTTCGACAATAGCCGGATCGCAGAG
Organism: Rhodothermia bacterium; assembly: GCA_007122185.1. Next base: position 5,461 of record SKUI01000228.1, read on the forward strand.
CCCCGCTCCGGCAATGAGCGTATCATCAATATGATCTTCAAATCTGTCCTGGCCGGCAATGACGCTGGCAAGCCCGCCCTGGGCGTAGTTTGTATTCGATTCGGCGGATTCTTTTTTCGTGATGATGGCAACCGAACCGAATCTTGCCACCCGGAGTGCAAACGAGAGTCCCGCGCCACCGCTTCCTATGACAAGAAAATCATACTTTTCAGGCATCAGACATCAGGTAGGCTTTGATAAATTCGTCGATATCCCCGTCCATTACGGCGTCGACATTAGAAGTTTCGTATCCGGTACGGTGGTCTTTAACCATGTTGTAGGGATGGAAGACGTAGGAACGGATTTGGGATCCCCACTCATTCTTCATTTTGGAGCTTTCAAGTTTGTTTTTCTGTTCTTCCTTGATTCGCTTTTCGAGATCGTAAACACGGGATTTCAGCATGACCATCGCTTTCTCACGATTCTGGAGCTGCGACCTTTCCTGCTGGCATTCGGCTACCACCCGCTCCTGTTTTCCGTTGGAGAGTTCTCCGGTCCAGATCAGCCGGACGCCGGTCTCGACCTTGTTCACGTTCTGCCCTCCTTTTCCACCGGCATGAAAGCGTTGCATTTCGATGTCATCGGGATTCAGGTCAATTTCTATGGTGTTATCGATCAGCGGGGTTACGAACACGGAGCAGAAGGAAGTATGGCGGCGGGCATTGCTGTCGAAAGGTGAGATGCGCACCAGGCGGTGTACGCCGTTTTCTGCCTTCAGATAACCGTAAGCGAAATTTCCCTTGAACTCTATTGTCGCACTTTTGATCCCTGCAACTTCACCGTGCTGGTATTCGAGCACTGTGGCATCCATGCCACTGTCACTGGCCCAGCGGGTGTACATGCGGTAGAGCATTTCCGCCCAGTCCTGGCTTTCCGTACCACCGGCGCCGGGATTGATAGTCAGCAGGGCGTCACGCCGGTCATCCGGTGCGTCCAGCATGTTCTTGAACTCAAGATCTTCGACTTCCTTTCTCAGCTGTGCCACTTCCTGGTTGAGCTCGTCCGTCACGTCATCCCCTTCCTCCATGATCTCCCGGAAGAGGATGATATTCTGGCGCCGTTCATCAAGCTGATCCCACTGCGCTACCCATGATTTTTCATGGTTCAGGTCCTGCATCAGTTTCTGGGCTTTGTCAGCATCATTCCAGAAATCCGGTTGCTGCGCCTGAAATTCAAGTTCTCCTATTCTCTCCTTGCGCTTGTCATAGTCAAAGATACCTCCTCAGCGCATCCACGCGCTGCAGAAGATCGTTTACCTGTTCGTTCGTGTGTGTAAGTTCCGACATGTGTCACTGTAATTAAAAGTTGGATGTTTCAAATATCCGCAGGCAACAAGAAGTGATGCGCCAATACACATCAATGCACGGCTCTTCTGTAAAGCTGCCCTGATAAGAAACGATTGGATGGTACAATATATTGAAATAACGATCGATTTCCCGTTCAGCGTGATAACATTTTGGCCAGGATGATCCCCGCTAAAATTCCGCCGAAAAATGCATATGCCAGCCCCTCTTCCGGATGTGAGCGCACATATTTTCTTGCATTCCGGTATTCCTGACGAAGATCATTTTCAAGGCGCTCTTTTTCTTCGTGCAGTTTTTCAATAATATCTCTGTACCCGCCGTCAAAAGATTCGGCATTTTTTTCTATTTTCGCTGCCGTATCGGTCTTGTCATCTTCCATGGTGAGATTTCGTAATGGTGGATATTGTAAATGGAGAACGTTCAACCCCGGGGAAATATAAAAATTCCTGCACAGGAAACAGAATGATTACTTTATAAAACGCTTCAATCCGGAATGACAGAAAAGGAATTCAACTTACGATTTCGTTGGCTTTATCCCCTTCTTGAGGAAGCCGGCAGAAAGCTCAGGCTTCAGCAGCACAACCGCAGCTTTCATGTCAGCATGAAGCATGACGGATCCAAGGTGACCGATACCGACCGGCAGATGAACGACTACTGGATGGAACTTCTGAACAAGGCCTTCCCGGGTGAGGCAGTTGTAAGTGAGGAGGATGATACATCCCACAGTTATGAACCAAATACATCCGCGGTCTGGTATGTCGACCCTATTGACGGAACGAGCAAGTTTATTGAGGGATCTCCCAACTATTTCGTGCTTATAAGTCTGTGCATTGATGGCAAACCCAGTTTTGGAGTATTGTACCAGCCCGAGAGGAACTGTGTGCTTTACGGCAACCGCAATATTCGAACGCGGCTCTATACCTCCCTGAATGAGTTTCGGGAAATTCACCAGACCATCAGCTGGAGGCATCAGATGCCGCTTGTGGTCAAAGGGGCAAATCCGGTGCTTCGGGATCGTCTGGAGTCCATTGCGCATCTCCCTGTACGGCGCACATCCAATGCTGCTCACAATATCATCGGTCCGCTGAACGGGCCCAGTTCCGGCTTTGTCAGTTTTCGGCGAACGGCGTACTGGGATATTGCGGCTCCTGCAGCCATAATGGAGTCTGCCGGCTTTCAGACACGCATCCTGCAGCATGGCGAAACAGCTCAGTACAATGACGGACAGATTTACTGCAATCGTTTTTTCTGCCTTCCGCCCGATACACCCGATGAGGTGATTGAATACGTGATCTCTGTAACCGGATGACAACGGAAACACTAAACAGCGGGCTTGGCCTGGTCACGGTACTGCAGTTCGTAAAGCCGGCGGTAGATGCCATCTTTATGCTTCAGGAGCTCCTGGTGCGTACCGGTTTCGCGAATCCGGCCCTTGTGCATGACCAGTATTTTGTCGGCATGCTGAATGGTGGACAGCCGGTGAGCTATCACAAGGGAGGTTCGTCCTTTCATCATGGTCTCAAGTGCTTTGGAGACCAGATACTCAGTTTCGGAATCCACATTGGAAGTAGCCTCATCCAGGATGAGAATAGCGGGGTCATATACCAAAGCTCTCACAAAGCAGATGAGCTGCCGCTGACCCATCGACAATGACGTCCCTCGTTCTGTTATCCTGTGCATGTACCCACCAGGCAGTTTTTTGATGAAACGGTCTGCCTGCACCATTGTGGCGGTATGGTGCACGTGCTCCCTGGAAATATCCTTATTACCCAATGTGATATTATCCATAATGGTACCGGCAAAAAGCAGATTGTCCTGCAGCACAAGGCCGAAATAGGATCTGAGCGTGGATTGTTTCATCTCCCGGATGTCAATCCCGTCGACGGTGATCCTGCCGGAACTGACATCGTAAAAGCGAAGCAGGAGGTTGATGATGGTCGTTTTTCCGGCACCTGTAGCGCCCACGATAGCTACAATTTCTCCGGGTTTTACTTCAAAACTGGCTTCGCGCAGCACATCCTGTTCGCCGGCATTATAACGGAAAGAGACGTTCTCGAAACGTATGTGTCCCTCCATCCGCTCCGGCATTTGTGCGTCTGCCTTTTCCGGTAATTCGTCCGGTGTATCCAGCACCCCGAAAATGCGTTCGGAAGAGGCCAGTGCGCTTTGGAGCGTATTGAATTTTTCAGAAAGGTCACGGATGGGTACAAAAAACTGCCGGACATACTGGATGAACGCAAGCAAGATCCCGAAAGTTACCTGTCCGGCCAGTGCCTGGGCACCGCCATACCAGATAACCAGGGCCATTGCCAGTGAAGCAATTACTTCCACGGCAGGCCAGAAAATGGCAAAATAAAAGATGGTTTTGATATGAGCGTCGGTATGCTCCTTGTTGATCCGCTCAAATTTTTCAGCTTCTTTTTTTTCACGGCCAAAAAGCTGCACGATACTCATCCCTCCGATGTGCTCCTGTACGAAGGAATGCAGACGGGCTATCTGATCGCGCACGTTCAGGAATGCGACGCGAACCCTGGCTTTGAACCAGAAGGTAGCATAGATCAGAATGGGCAGCACACTCAAACTGACCAGTGAAAGCTCCCAGCTCATGGAAAGCATGAATCCGATAATGAAAATGATCCGAAACAGGTCACCGATAATATTGACCACACCGGAGGAGAGCAGGTCGCTCAGTGCTTCGATATCACTGGTAGTGCGGGTAATCAGTCTTCCAATGGGATTCTTATCGAAAAACTGGACGTGCAGGCTTTGGATCTTGGTGAACAGGGCTTCCCGGAGCCGGAACAGCGCACCCTGTCCGATCCACCGCATCAGATAGGTGTTTCCGATCAGGATAGCAGTTTCCAGCAGCAACACCCCCGTAAAAAGCAGCATGATCTTGCCGAGCCCTACGACATCACCCTGGGCGATATAGTCATCTACGGCTATCTGAGTGAGATAGGGACGCAACGGTCCAAGAAAGGCGACACCCAGCGTAAGAAAAAGAGCCAGGAGCAGAAACCACTTGTATGGTGCCAGAAAGAAGTAAAGCCGTCGGATCAGATAGGTGTCGACGGCTTTACCTGCTGCAGTTTGGTTTTTATCGGAACGCTTGTCAGAAGCGGTCGAAGTCATCAAACGGAGTTCGTGGTGTTATGGGTAACGGCTTGCTTGGGCGATGCGGACTTTCTCGTCTCTGATCTTCGTCGGGACGCTTGTACGGCTTTTTAAACCGTGCTTTTTCTGGACGGTCCGATTCGCTGCTTTTGTAGTAACGCGCATTTGCCGGTTTCCGTTTGAATCTCCGTTTTTTGAAACCACCTTTGCGTTTAGGCGCAGGTTTGAAGGTTTTCCTGGATCTTTGCGCTTTTTTGTCCTTAAGGTCGATGATCTCCACTCGCGGACTGATGATCTCTTTTTCCTGTTCGGGGTTGGTGAAGATCGGGCGAAGTTCGTAGGCCAGCCATGTTTTCTCAAAAACGTTTCGGGCTTCCTTAAGCAACAGGAACTGGTTTGAATACCGGGCAGAAAAATGTCCGATGACAAGCCGCTCGACTTTTGCCGTCTTGGCAACAATGGCAGCATCCTGCGCACTTGAATGACCGGTGTCCTCGGCTTTTTCTTTGAGTGGTTCACCAAAGGTGGCCTCGTGGAAAAGTATGGTGGCATTTTCAGCCAGCCGGATGGCATTCTCACAAAATTCCGTATCGGTGACATAGACAAAACTCTCACCCGGTCGGGGATCACCTACGATATCCGCTGAGTGCACAACCGTTCCATCTTCAAGCGTCACATCTTCTCCGTTTTTCAGGTCTTTGAATTGTGTGTCTTCTATAATGCCGGCTTCTTTGGCTTTTACCGCATCCACCTTGCCAGGTTTGTCTTTTTCCTGGAACCTGTAGCCAATACAGAATTTCGTATGTTTCAGCGGCCTTGCTTCCACATAAAACTCCTCTCCTTCCAGAACAACATCGTGGTCAAAGTCACTTTTTATTTCCTTGTATTTGATAGGAAATTCCAGCTCGACTTCAGCTATGCCAAAAACCGTTTCAATCATTTTTTTCAGACCTTTCGGCCCTATGATATGGAGCTCTTTTTCACGTCTTTGAAGCTGCAGCGTACTTAGCAGGCCGAACAATCCGAAGATATGGTCGCCGTCAAGGTGTGAAATGAAAACGGCTTCCACTTTCGAGCGCTTAACGCCGGCCTGAAGCAGCCTCATTTGTACGTTTTCTCCGCAATCAAATAGAAAGACGGAGCCATCTCTCCATAAAGCGACAGAAGGCAAGTGACGCACAGCAGTCGGGGTTGCTGATGAAACACCCAATGGAATGATAATCATGTTATTGTCCTCTCCATATTTTATAAAATTGGGATTTCGCTATCAGACGAAATATTCCCGTTTGGTAACCCTATGTGATTATTAAATTTGTTCAAGTTCCTTTTCGATCAGCTGCTTGCGGTACATATTGGCAAAGTAACCATTCCTGGCAAGCAACTCTTCATGAGTTCCGCTTTCTACAATCCGGCCTTCATCCAGAACATAAATTTTATTTACGTGCTTGAGTGATGATAAACGATGACAAATAATGAACATTGTTACATCATCCAGGTCCTTGTCAAGATGTTGCACTATGGCATCTTCTGTGTTAGTATCAACAGCACTCAGGGAGTCATCCAGAATCAAAATGGACGGCTTGCGTATGAGTGCCCGCGCAATACTGGTTCGTTGCTTTTGCCCACCCGATAACGTGATACCTCTTTCACCTAATATAGTGTCAAATTTTTTCTCAAATTCCAAAATATTTTCTAATACCTCAGCCTGTTCGGCAGCCTTTTTTATCTCTTCCTCAACGGCATTCTCCTTACCGAAAGTAATATTTTCTCTTATGGTATCAGAAAACAGGAAGTTATCCTGAGGAACAAGCCCGATGAGCGCCCGCAAGTCATGGAGCGGAAGATCGCGGATATCGATTCCATCCAGAAGAATGCGTCCCTGCTGAGGCTCATATATGCGGGGAAGCAACTGAATGAGGCTGGTCTTTCCCGAACCGGTGCGTCCGACAAGCCCGATTCTCTCCCCTTTTTTGATACGCAAATCGATGTTTCGAAGTGCCGGTTCTTCAGCTCCGGGATAGGTAAAATGGACACTTTCAAAGACGATGTCACTGCGGAAAGCAACAGAAGATGGGTCTTTGCCTTCACCACCTAATGCGTCGGTTTTTTGCCCAGATTCCGGTCCTGTTATTCTGGCACCGCGATCCTGCGACTCATCTTCAACCGGGACGGCGAGCAGTTTTTGGATCCGGGAATTCGAGGCTGCCGAGCGCTGGAGCAGATTCAGGGTATAGCCAAGGGAAGCTACCGGCCAGGTTAGGTATGTAACATAGATGATGAATTCGGCAATGTTGCCCACTGTTACGAATCCATTCATGACCATGATACCGCCCTGCCAGACCACCAGGACAATCGACAATCCAATCAGCAAGAGGAGCATCGGATGGAATAGCGCCTCTACAAGATCGAGTCTCAGCTTTTTGCGCCGGTAGCGGGCGTTCTCACGGAGAAAGCGATCCTTCTCGTATTCTTCCCTGTTAAATGCTTTGATTACTCTGATACTGGAGAACACTTCCTGAACCTTGCCGGCCAAAACGGCATACTGTTGCTGTATTTCGTTGGACCTGCGATTAATGTACCGGCTTACCCAATACGCCATAATTGCCAGAAGCGGCAACGGCAGCAATGCCCATAATGTGAGCTTGACATTGACCATCAGCATGATCGCAATGATGATGGCTGACCGGGAAACCGTATTGATGGTATACATGAACGCGGGACCGAAATACTCGCGTACACGGACAACATCTTCGGTCGCACGCGTGTAGACGTCTCCAGAACGGATGTTGTCGTAAAAAGATTTCGGCAACTTCTGAAGATGGTCGAATATTCTGTTGCGAAGGTCGTACTCTATCTTTCTTGAGGTCACAATGAGCGTCTGCCTTGTGGCAAACAGCAACATTCCATAAAGCATGACGGCACCGACAAGAAGACCGGTGTTTTGTGCGAGAAACCAGCCGGACTCAGATGAAAAAAGCGTTGAAATGACACTATCGTATGGCTGGGCCATGCCATCTGAAATGCGTTCAATCTCGTCCATGGTCATCCGGATGAAGATGGGAATCCAGATGAGGAAAAAGTTTGACAGTATAAGCAGAGCCGCTCCGAGCGCAAGAGTCCACTTGTACTTGAGGAAGTAGCGGTTGAGTTTCAGTAGTTCTTTCACAGTCCTGAATTATTTCAGGAGAATTTTTCCACCCAGTGATTTCCAAGTTTCAGGCCGGAAAGATATGCGGCCTCCATGGAACGGCCATCAAAGTAATCTCCGACAAGTGCAATCGGAGCCAGATCGTCCTCCGACTCCAGAAAAGGCATGTCCAGACTCTTTTTAGGCAGATGATATCTCCAAAAGTGCGATTGAAACCATTCGGGGCGAGCGGCCCAGGAGCCAAGAATATTGCCAAGTTCTTTCAGGATTTTCGATTCCGTGCGGGCCGTATTCCCGGTTTCCGCCATTTCCCTTGTAAACTTGTCGGTTGTATGGACAACAAGATTCATGTCTCCGGAAAAATCCCGCTTGGTGCCCTCATTGCAGATCCATGAAATGACCGGATGATCACAAAGTATGGCCTTCCATTCTACCGGAACCCTCTCACCGTATCCTGCCATCAGTGAGATGGTGGAGCTGTAAGAAATATCGTCGAGCACGGTTATCATTTTTCGCAGATCAAATTCATCCTGAGCCGTAGCAACCAGACCGTAAGCCTGAATGGCTGGTGTAGCGATGATAACAGCATCAGCTTCAAAAACGTTTATCGAGGAAGAGTTTATCATCCAGGGACTTTTTTTGATCCTTGATCCGCCAATGTGGGTAATGCCTCCCACCTTCTCTTCAAAATAGATATCCAGCCTGCGTCCAAGATATTTTCCGATGGAATTCATGCCATCGGGTGCCACGTACATCGGCTGCGGGTCACGTCCGGGCAACTCGGGGATAATCTGGCCGTCAGTATAACAGGAAAGGCGGTCGGACCAATATGTGATCAAACCTTGTTCTTCGAGTTCACCAAGGAAGGTCCGAAAGGCCTCGGAAGTACCCGTCATGTAAGGCGTGCCATGGTCGATGCGAACGGCACTTTCGCGATCAATGCGCCTGGTTGCCATGCGCCCGCCGCAACCTTTGCTTTTTTCAAAAACAATAGCATCGTGTCCAGCCGCGGCGAGTAATCTTCCTGCAACAAGACCGGACAATCCGGCACCAATGATTCCAATTTTCATCAAATCTTGCTTTTTTTCTATTTACGTAGTCGCTACTTTCCCATCCGACACAAAGATAAGCGGTCAAAATACATCCGCCAAATGTTTAATCAACTTCGGATACCGGCTTTTCCGCAAAATATTCATTTTATCCCGATCTCAGTTTGCATCACATAAAGCCAGGGATTTATTGCAACTTTGTTGCATATTTAATATCTTTTTTAATGGCCCGAAACAAGCAATACCATCAATTTCTTCGTCAATGCGGACTAAAGGTAACATCCACCAGGTTGCTGGTCCTGGATGTGCTAATGTCCTCCAGGACGGCCCTGTCACATGGTGACATTCTTGGCAAAACCCGCGGCAGCAGACTGGACAAGGTCACGCTTTACCGGACTCTGGACACGTTTATCAAGCATGATATTGCACATAAAGTGGCATCCGAGGATCGCACCTGGCTGTATGCCCTTCATCCGATGGATCGCAACAATATCGTGCACGACGATCATGCGCATTTTATTTGTGACCAGTGCGAGCGCATCTACTGCCTGCCGGTACAAACAAGGAACGGTATGCCGGCGCCGGAATCGGAGGAAGGGTTTGTTATCCGGACGCATGAATACCGTTTGCGCGGAATTTGTCCGCAATGCCATTGATGTATTGTCCCTGATGAGAAAACCCATTCACACCATACCTGATACCTGCTATCTGCCTGTCCTGTGACCAGTATTTTTTCCAAACTGAGCATTTTTCTGTCATCGCTTTGCGTAGTGCATTGCCTTGCGACCCCTTTTGTTCTTCTGCTGCTTCCGGCGTTATCCACCCTGTTCTCTGAAACCATTGAAATCCTGCTGGTCCTGTCGGTGGTTCCGCTGAGTATGGCAGGATTTTTTCCAACCTGGTTCCGGCACAAGAATAACCGGTTGCTTGTGCTTTATCTGACCAGTATCACTCTGATCCTGTTCAGCCAGTTTGTGCTTCATGTCAGCCATGATCACGCGGAACACGGGATATCCCTGATGAACTGGTTACGTATCGGGGTCACCTTCACCGGGGCACTTCTGCTTGCATGGGTTGTCTTCCAGAACAATCGACATACGCACTACTGCACACATCCACACCATCATCAGGACACGGCACGGCCGCTTCCGGAAACTCCCGGGGAGTCCGATATGCAGTCCTGATGCAGAAAATGCCTTTTTTTTACGGAATGCGGGCAAGGAATATCCAGGATTACCGGTGGCTGGCCCGGCAAGATAATTTTTGGGAATTCCGACCGTAAGAAGTAGGTTATATTTAGTTAAAAAACAATTCATACCTGCTCATGAACCTGAAAACAACACAAAAATGGCACGTCATTGCCAAACCGTCCCGGACTTTCGTGCTCCCGGCTATTGTTTTTCTTATCCTTTTGCTGCCAGCGACTGACCTGCTGGCGCAACGCATCACATACGAATATCTGAGAGCGCGAGACCGCCAGCCCACTGTCTTCTTTGAGCAGCTTGTTGTGCCTGACACCACGGAAACAGGGATGAAGCTGGTCACTGCATTTCGTTTGGAAAACAATTTTCTCTCATTCCGCAGGATGCGGGATGAGCAATCGGGAGCACAGCTCCGTCGTTTTTTTGCCGAGCCTTCGGTACAGGTTAATATACGTAAACGTACCCCAGGAACGGCAACGGATGAGGAGCCACCTGCCCCGATCACCCGAATCTGGAGCGAAACCGTCTATGCTGAAACTTATGAGCAAACACAGTCCAGCACTACGTTTCTTCAGAATATACTGGTAACGCATCTGGAACCGGGCACCTATCGCATTGAAAGCACAGCCAGGGCAGACAGTCGCACACGCCGCGCCATGGCACGTGGTTTTCGTATACCCGATACCACCGACACCGAAACGGCCATTTTCTATTTCATTGATCAGCAGTCCCGTCCGGAGCCTCCATTTACCGCGCCGCTGCTGAATATGGGTAACAATGTCTCTTTTGGCCGCGACCATCAGCTTCTGATCTGGTTTCCTTCACTTCAAGATGAGGCCGCCTACTCCATTGAAATCCACAGAGTACGGATTTCCAGACAGGATACCACGGTTCAGGAACAGATGCTGGGGCATTCCCTTGATCCGGAGAAACTGCTGGCAGGTTATGTCCAGGATATCTTCATGGCGGAGGGTCAGCCGCATCTGCGTCTTCAGTCCGTTGAAAACAATCATGGGAATATGGGTGCATTCTACCTGCTGTCGGTCCCTAACAGCACCTTCGAGAATGCACATTACCGTGTCCGCGTTCTCAAAAGAGCTTCCGGCGGGGAGCCGAAAGTAATTGCCCGGCGCACCTATCAAAGTTTCTGGCTGGATATGCCTGTCAGCTTGCTGAATCTGGATGTGGCCATAAACATGATGCGTTTTATCATGGATGAGGATCAGCACAGGGCGATGCGACGTGGCAGCCGGGAACAGCGGGAAAGACGTTTCAGGGAATTCTGGGCTGAAAGGGATCCGACTCCGGACAAAGAATACAACGAATTGATGGTGGAATTCTTCTCCCGCATTGACTACGCCTTTGACAATTTCACAACACCGCAAAATCCCGGATACGAATCCGACCAGGGCAAGGTTTATATCAGGCATGGAGAGCCAGATCGCCGGGATCGGAGATTTCCAACGAACCAGCCCGCCCGGGAAGTCTGGCATTATGGTGACAGAACCTTCGTATTTGAAGCAACAACGGGTTTTGGAGATTACAGGCTAATAGACCGAAGATGAAAAAAACTTCCGGCAAGGGTTCGCATTACGAAAAAAAACGCTCCCATCCGGTGCTGGCCGTTTCCATGGGCGACATGAACGGCATTGGTCCGGAGGTTATCCTGAAAATGCTCCCCGATTTGACGGGTGGCCGTTCAGAGCACCGTGCCGGCATCCTGCTTTTTGCATCCCGTGACGCCATGCTCCATTATTTTCAGCTTTCAAACCCGGACTCTCCTCCACCCTCCTGGCTTTCCGGAGCGTCCCCGGGGGACTGGCGATATGAAGGATCATTCGACTTTCCCGCATTCGATAATAAGCATTACAGTGATAAGCATTACGATGATAAGCATATGGCGCCCGGTCCGGGCGAGATCGTGATGGTCCCCGCCCGGGAAGGCACAGAGCGGGTCTCTCCGGGTACCATCACCGCATATTCCGGCAAGCTTTCGATGGACGCCGTATCCGCGGGGATTGAGGCGTGTCTGTCGGGGGAAGCCGATGCGCTTGTGACGGCACCGATATCAAAAGAAGCCATTCACCTGGGTGGATTTCGTGTCCCCGGCCACACGGAATATCTGGCCGAGCGCACAGGGGCAAAAAAGGTCGGCATGATGCTGGTCAACAAGGCAATGCGCGTAGGCCTCGCAACCATCCACATACCACTTCGTAATGTCTCCGGGACAATCACTGCCGGGCTGATCACAGAGCGGTTGCAGCTTTACAATCAGGCGCTCAAAATCGACTTCGGCATTACCAGTCCCCGGATTGCAGTTTTGGGCCTCAATCCCCATGCGGGGGACGGCGGTGTGCTGGGTATGGAAGAGCAGGATATCATAGAGCCGGCGATGGAGAAAGCCAGAGATGAGGGAATTCATGTTACCGGTCCCTGGCCCGCAGACGGTTTTTTTGGCACCGGCGGATACAAAGAGGTGGATATGGTTTTTGCCATGTATCACGATCAGGGCCTGATTCCTCTGAAACTGGCCGGTTTTGGTGGGGGGGTGAATGTCACCGCCGGATTGCCGATCATCAGGACATCCCCGGATCACGGGACGGCTTTTCCGCTGGCCGGAAAAAACATGGCTGATGGCGGATCCATGCTTGCTGCGTCCATACTGGCACTTGACATGATCAAACGCCGATCCACCACCAGCAGGACCTGAGATGAAAGATCACAGACATGACAAGGCATACGAGCGGGGTCAGCGTGAGCGGCAACGGGTACAGGACACACCTGATCAGGTGTGCGTGCAAGCATCTGCATACGGCCATAGCTCCGGGAACGCATCCACCATTTACAAAAAACTTGCACCGGTCTACGATCACATCATGAAAGATGTCGATTACGAGGACTGGACGGATTATATCGATGCTGTGATCCGATATCATCATCCATTCGGCGATCGCATGCTGGAGCTCGCCTGCGGGACGGGCACCATGGCACTGGCCATGGAACAGCGTGACGATTACGATATCACCGCAACAGATGTTTCTGCCGAAATGATACGCATCGCTTCAGAAAAAGGACGCCGCCGCAAGAGCGGCATCACATGGCTTGTCCAGGATATGTGCCGGCTGGATATCGGCAAGCGGTTCGACATCATATTCATGGTTTTCGACAGCCTCAACTATCTGCACCGGAAGGATGAGGTCCTGGCTTTGTTTGACTCGGTCGCTTTCCACCTTGATGATGACGGAATTTTCGTTTTTGACTTCACCACACCCAATTTTTCTCCTAAAATCGCACCGCTGCTGGACGGGGAACATGGCAAATTGCACAGCTACCGCTATCGTAGAAACAGCCGCTACGTCCAGGAAAAAGGAATTCACGTGAACCATTTTTTCGTGGAAAAAAGAGATCCGAAAACGGGTCAGACTATTGACCGGTTCGAGGAGGTCCATGAACAGCGGATTTGGAGCCTTCCAGAAATAAAATCCATGGTTATACGCTCCAAATTGCGTATGTTGGCGGCCTATGAAGATTTTGATTTCAGTGAAGCATCCAACAACAGTGACCGTATAACCATGGTGCTGCGACATGGCTGAGCAACCCGTCATATCCTTTGAAAATGTAACCGTCCGGTTTGATGAGCGCATTATTTTCCGGAACCTGAACTTTACACTCGAAAGCGGCGACTTTGTCTACCTGATCGGAGCCACGGGTTCCGGAAAAAGTTCATTTTTAAGACTGATTTACCGTGATCTGCTGCCCATTGAAGGTACTGTGAACGTTGCCGGGATGGATGTAACCCGGCTCAAAGAACGCAATGTACCGGAGTTGAGACGCAGTCTGGGCATCGTGTTCCAGGATTTTCAGTTGCTGCCGGACAGAAGCGTGTACGACAACGTAGCATTTGCGCTTGAGGTAACCAGCAAAAAACGGAGCTTCATCAAGCAGCGCGTTCTGGAAGTGCTCTCCATGGTCGGTCTGAGCCACCGGCGTTTTGATATGCCGGATGATCTTTCCGGTGGGGAACAGCAGCGGGTGGTCATTGCCCGGGCGCTGGCTAATGAGCCACGGCTCATGCTTGCCGATGAACCAACCGGAAACCTGGATCCCGAGGCGGCACACGCCATCATGGATATCTTCCGTCAGATCAACAACCGCGGGATGGCCGTGCTAATGGTCACTCACAATTACGATATGGTCAAACGCTACCCCTACCGTACCGTCAAAATCCAGGAGGAGTCCGTTGTAGAAGTTGGCACCTGATCCGGGCAGAAGGAATCACAGCCCGACGAATCACAGCCCGAGGAATCACAATCTACCGAATCACAGCCCATCAAAGTATAAAACCAGATGTACCATTTGTTGTCCCGCATCACCCAAGCCACCCTGTTTATAACCACTTTTACCCAAGCCACTTTGTCTAAAGCCGCTTTTACCCGTATGGTCCGCCTGCTGCTGCTCACTGCCCTGCTGATTGCCCTGGCATGTCTTTTTCCCGCCATCCGGGCAACATCCGCATCCATGGCTTCCGGAAACACATCCACACTGAACGATACGGCACTTTCGGGATCCGGTACGGCAACCTTCCGCAGCGATCCGGATACGCTCTGGTTCCTGATTCGCGTGGACGATATCTATTTCCGGTCCGATTCGTATCAGGGGATGCACATGCCCCACAATTTTACTGATTTCCAGAGAGCAGTTGAGGAATTCGGCGGCAAGGTCACCTGGGGGGTGATCCCGCACCGGCTGATCGAGCCGCTGAATGCTACCGGACACATGGCGCGCGATCTGCGTGAAAGTGTGGCACGCGGACATGAAGTTTCGGTGCACGGTTATACCCATATCTGTCCGCTCAACTGCGAACAGAGTCCATGGGGACACGAAATGTACTGCCCTACCCGCAATCACCATTTTACTTTTGAGGAGCAGTCCGCGCTGCTTGGCAAGTCCATGACGCTGCTGCGCGATTCTCTGGACATTGTCCCGACCTCATTCATCGCGCCGGGACACCATCTTGATGACACCACCTATGAGGTGCTTGTGGATCTTGACCTGTCCGCCGTGTCCAATTACCGTCACGGGACCGACGGTTCCTATCCCGGAAAAGTGATACCCGGACTGGTTGATGTTCCTGTGCACGGCGAGTTCACCTGGGCTCTCACACCGGCCAATTACGACTCGGAGCTGACACTGGCCATAGCTGATGTGAAAGAGCGCGGCGAAGCTGACGGCTACTACAACCTGATGCTGCACGATCCCTTTATACGTCCGGGGTACTACGACGGCCTGGTGATTGACTGGATGACAGAACTTCTGGATACCCTCACCTCATATTACGGTGATCGCATCCGGTTTATCACGCTCAGTGAAGCGGCAGAGAAGTTCCTTGAAACGGAGGTGGCCGCAGAGGATTATCTCGCCGATTTGCCTGACGGCCTGGTGCTTGACCAGAACTACCCCAATCCGTTCAATCCGGTCACGGCCATAGGCTATGCCCTGCCGGAGCCGGGCCGTGTCACTATGACCGTATACAATGCGCTGGGACAGCAAGTGGCCCGCCTTGTTGACGGGTACGCCGATGCCGGCCGCCATGAGGTCTTTTTTGACGCATCACACCTGTCAAGCGGTGTCTATATCTACCGGTTGCAGGCCGGTAATGCCAGCGCAGACAGGAAGCTCCTGCTCGTCAAGTAAGAAAAAGCGCATGCCAATACCCGGGACCGCATCCACCTGGGACCGCATCCACCCGGGATAACACCCACCCTCAGCACTCATACTCCAGTACACTGGCACTCCAGAAGCCGGAGCCCCGGCACTCCGCAATCTATTCCTCCTCATCCGCTTTCCTCCGGAGGATGTAGTGGTCGACGGAGCATTTTCCCGAGCCGTAAAAGAAAAACACGATCAGCAGGACAAATATGAGCAGGGAGTATTCCAGCTCCGTAGTGGGCCCGAAAAAGGTGCTTCCCTGCCCGGAATAGTAGATGGCGCCGAGCAGCACAATCGGCATTTGCGCCAGAACGGCTATCCGGGTCAGCATCCCGAAGACGATCATCAGTCCGCCCGCCAGATGCGCAAAAACGACGTAGTGAGAAACCACGAAAGCGTTCACCGGCATGGTGTCATCGATGTAATCGTAAAGCAGCGCCAGGTTTTCCACGAAATAGTAACCTTTGTAGAGCAGCAGGGCGCCAAGAAATATCCGTAAACCTTCGATCCAATAGTGGCGTTTTTCGACGATACGCTGGTTCAGCGTTGGGCTTGCTGTGGCAGTCATACGAATTCCTCTCTGTTTGGTGAGAAAAATAATACTGCAGCCTGCTGACGGTAAGTTACAAAAAATCGGGATTCAGTTGGTAGAACTCCCGCAGGACCCGGTCCACCTCCGGCCAAGCGGTTTTTATACGGTCGGGGCGCTCGAGCCAGGTTTCGGTCATGA
>SKUI01000006.1 GCA_007122185.1 Rhodothermia bacterium
ATCATTGAGCACCTCTTCATTGCATTCGTAGAATTCTACGAGTATTTGTCTTCCTAATGCTTCCATTTCTCTCAGCTCTAGTGGGTGGAATTATTCAGTGATCGCTGCACGAAAACAGCAATTAAAAAAAAAGCAACCCTTTGCACACAGCCACCCCGCTTGTTTCGCCTGCGCTTGTGTGAAAAAGTCGCGTTGGTACGCAGCAATCATCCTTGTAAAAGGATCGGATCGCATCATCACAGTAAATGTCCGGATTGAATGAGCTATCTTTGAGCCAGCATAAATCAATGTCGTATTTTCGTCTATTTGATTACGTTTTGCCTTTAAGTACAATCCACTGTTACATACAGATCAGCACGCAGCAACGTTCCGGAATTACGGCAGTGTTAGCCCGGAGCCGCTTTTTTTACTGATTTTCTACAGATGTCAAAATTAAAGATTTTTTTTTGAATTTAATATCCCCGGCAAAAGTTTTTTTGCGGGAACCGATAAAAAAACTTTTGCGATGAGATGAAAATAAAATACCGGACTTTATTTGATAAGTCCCGATGATTTACTTATATAATCTGAAGAAGGATGATTCGTATTGTATTCTGCTGATCAAACAATGAGGCGGAAACATGCAAGCATTTCAGAAAAAAGTTCAACAGCTTTTGGAACTTGCCGACGTCAGGATCAACGGAAACCGTTCCTTTGACATACAAGTCCACAATGAAAGGCTTTATCAACGCATCCTTGCAGAAGGCTCACGCGGCCTGGGCGAGTCATACATGGATGAATGGTGGGATTGCACTGACCTGGATGGGTTTTTTTATCACATCATACGGGCTGAGCTGAATCGCCGGATAAAGCCGCTTCAGGAGGCAGCTACCCTGCTCAAAGCCATGATGCTGAATCTGCAAAAACCGTCACACGCCTTTCTGATCGGTGAGCATCATTATAATATCGGGGACGACCTGTACGAGGCGATGCTTGACAAGCGCATGATCTACAGCTGTGCCTACTGGAAAGACACACGCTCTCTTGATAAGGCACAGGAACAGAAATTGGATCTTATTTTCCAAAAGCTGGGCCTTCGGGAGGGCATGAGGGTTTTGGATGTTGGTTGCGGATGGGGCGGTGCCCTGAAGTACGCAGCAGAAAAGTATGGCGTGACGGGAGTTGGCGTGACCGTTTCGGCCAATCAGGCGCAGGCTGCAGAACGCAACTGCCATGGCCTGCCGATTGAGATCCGCTTGCAGGATTACCGGGACGTGGAAGGGCAATTCGACCGAATCTGGTCTATTGGCATGATCGAACATGTCGGTGCCAAGAACTACCGGACATTCATGCGGGTGATGCGTGACTGTCTCAAACCGGACGGAATCTTCCTGTTGCATACC
Organism: Rhodothermia bacterium; assembly: GCA_007122185.1. The sequence continues at coordinate 1,383 of SKUI01000006.1, forward strand.
ATTGGTGGAAACCGCTCGGTCTTCAAGACGGATCCGTGGATAGAGAAATATATTTTCCCGAACTCGATGATCCCGTCGCTTCGCCAGTTAAGCTTGGCATGGGAGCGTCTGTTTGTGCTTGAGGACCTGCACAACATCGGTATCAATTACACGAAGACCCTGCAACAGTGGCACCGTAATGTGGAAAAGAACCGCGAGAAGCTGAATGAGAGGTACAGCAAACGGTTTTTTCGAATGTGGCGGTATTATCTGTTGAGCTGTGCCGGTGCTTTCCGTGCACGCAACCTGAATGTCTGGCAAATCGTACTTTCGCCCAACGGGATATCGGGTGGTTATGAACCGGTCCGGTAGTGGATGGTCAGTGAGTAACAGTTCGTAACAGTGAGTCACCGGCAGGCAGCAACCGGTCAGGCAGTGATTTTTTTCACTGTCATGAGCAAGATGGCTTCCGGTGTCTGGCGGCTGAATCCCTTGATGGACTTGTCCGCATCCAGCAGTACCTCAAACAGCCAGGGACATACTGGAAGCGGGTACTGGCGTCCGGCCCGTGCCAGCTTGTTATAATAAAACGTACTTTTGATTGCTGTTGCCTCACGGATCTGGTCGGGTGTCAGGCCCTTGCGGGAAAGCCGCTGAATGTGCCAGACCTTGCCAAATACAGCATAGAGGTAGCTGACGATGCGAATGACTTCCCCGGTGGGATTGTCCGCCCTTTTCATCATCTGATGTGCTATCATCATGGCCTTGTCCGTGTTCCTCTCGAACAGGGCATCCTGGAATTCGAACATGGTGTATTCCCGGGACAGACCAACAAGCTCCCTTACATCGGTGACGCTGACCGGTTGGTCTTCCTCCCTTCCTGAAGCCAGTTTTTCAATCTCCATGGTCAACTGCTGCAGATGGTTGCCCACATGAAATGCCAGCAACTGAACGGCCTGATCTTCAAATGTGAGCTGGTGTTCCATGGCGGCCCATTCCATGATCCAACCCGGCAGATGCATTTCATCGACCGGCTGGAATGTATGCGACGCCACGGTATTGCTGCTTTTGAGGGCCGCACCAATTTTGGTGCTGGCAGCCGGACGTCTTTCGTTGGTGAGCAGGAGCACGGTGGATGGATTCGGCTGCTTCAGATAAGCTGTGAGGTCATCCACGGATCCGGCACCGGTATCAGCGGCATCAAGGGAAATCTCATCGGAACTGTCTCCTGCCGGTTCCACTGCTTCGGCTTCGGTCTGGCGCGGGTCGAACATTTTCATAAAATCACGAACAATGACCATGCGTCGCTCCGCCATCATGGGGAAACTTCGGCACATGGTGATGACCTTTTCTGCCTTGACTTCATCACCATACAGCACATCCAGGTTGAAATCGCGAGCCTCTTCGGGAATAGCCGTTATGGCTGCCTCCTGAAGGCGGTCAAGGAAAAAGGTCTCTTCGCCAAAGAAGGCATAGACCGGCTTAATGTCATGTCCCGTCAGCTCTTCGAGAAAGGACTTGTATTCATTCAGACTGGATTTTTTTTTTGCCATGGTTCTACTGGAGAATATCTGGGACCGGCAGCTGTCCGGGGGGACACTACGGATAAAGCCGGCCCATCATGCGCGGGAACGGTATGGTTTCACGGACGTGCTTCAAACCGCACAACCAGGCCACGGTCCGCTCCAGCCCCAGGCCAAATCCGGAGTGGGGCACCGTTCCATACCTTCTCAGATCCAGATACCAGCGGAACTGCTCTTCCGGAAGGTTGTGCTCTTTAATCCGTTTAAGCAGATTGTCCAGATTGTCCTCACGCTGGCCGCCGCCAATGATCTCACCATATCCCTCAGGAGCGATCATGTCCACGCCAAGGGCAACCTTTTCGTTTTGCGGGTCGCGCTTCATGTAGAAAGCTTTGACTTCTGCCGGATAGCCATAGACCATCACCGGAGTAGGGTCGTCCATGGTGAGCAGTGTCTCATCGCTTCCACCGAAATCCTCGCCCCATTTCTTGTCCATAGCCGATTTCTTCCACACCGGGATGTTGCGCAGGTCTTCTTCAATCTGATCGAGACGGGCATTGATGTCCCCCCTCCTGCGGTCGATCTGAAACTTTCTGCCTTTTTTTGCCTGCCCGAACTCCGCATCAAGGGATGTCAGCTCTTTTTTAAGCGCTTCTGCTTCAACTTTGCGCTCCTTTTCCATGCCATCGAGCCGGTCCTGCATGGCCGGGGCATTCAGGCGGGCAACGGCATCGGTATAGCTTATGCGTGGAAAGGGGGCTTTCACCTGTTCCAGCTTCGACACATCCCGCTCCAGGATCTCAAGCTCCTCACGGTTGATCCTGACCACTTCCCGGACCAGAAACTCCACCATCTGCTCGGCGAGATCCATATTCATGTCCAGATCATAGTAGGCCATTTCCGGCTCGATCATCCAGAATTCGGTCAGGTGCCGGCGCGTCTTGCTTTTTTCTGCACGAAACGTGGGGCCAAACGTATAAACCTTCCCGTGCGCCATGGCCATTGCTTCCCCGTACAGCTGGCCGGACTGGGTCAGGTAGGCTTTCCTGTCGAAGTAGTCGGTTTCAAAAAGATTGGTAGTGCCTTCTGCCGCGTTGCCCGTGAAAATGGGCGCATCCATCTGGATGAACCCGCGCTCCTGGAAGAAACGGTGGATGGCATAGGTAATGGTGTTGCGCACCCGCATCGCCGCCCACTGTTTCCTGCTGCGAAGCCACAGGTGACGGTGTTCCATCAGAAACTCAATTCCGTGTTCCTTGGGGGTGATGGGATACTCCTCGGCCTGGGAGACAATGCTCAAACCGGTCACGTGGAGTTCGTGTCCGCCGATACTGCGCTCGTCGGCATGGACATTACCGGTGATCTCAATGGCGCTTTCCTGCTGCAGTGAGAGGGCCTTTTCCCAGATTTGTTCTGATACATCCTCGTGCGACACAATGGACTGGCACAATCCCGTTCCATCCCTTACAATGATGAATACCAGTTTTTTGCTGGTCCGGATATTATAGACCCACCCTTTCAGTGTTACCTGTTGACCGGCATGTTTCGAAATTTCGTTAATATAGACCATAAGCTGATATCGTTTTATGCCTTCGGTTCCGATGCATGAAAGCTGAAACGGTAACGGAAATTGCAGAAATCTCCCTGTTTGCTTCCCGCTCCGTTGTGAACAACGGCTACGGTGATTCGGTCATCTCCTTATCCTCCGGCATGAGGACCGTTTCGGTAAATTGTTTCTCATCAAAAAAGGTTTCGCAAAGATCGCGAATTTGCGTCGCATCTGCACTATCGATTTCAGCCACAAGCTCATCGAGGGTGATGTAGCGATCATAGAATATTTCGCTTTTTGCGAGTCGTGTCATCCTGTTGCTCATGCTCTCCTGGGCCAGCAGGAGTTTGCCCTTGAGCTGGGATTTTGCTTCGTCCAGCTCTTTTTGCGGGATGAGATCCTGGCTGAGACGTCTCAATTCAACCAGTACCAGTTCGCGGACATGGTCCAGGTATTCCCTGTCGGTTCCCGCATAGATTCCGAACAGGCCACTGTCCCGGAACGCCTCCATGAATGACTGGATATGGTAGCAGTAGCCGTACTTTTCCCGGATGTTCTGATGCAGGCGGGAGCTCATTCCAGACCCGAGGACTGTATTGGCCAGAAGCAGTTTGTAGCGGTCCGGATCCACTGCCGAAAGGGCGCGCCGTCCCAGCATGAAATGGGTCTGCTCAATCGGGCGCCTGATAAGCGTCTTGCTGGGCTTGTAATCTGTCATGGGCTCATCACCGTTGGCCACAAACTCATTGTCCAGTGGCTGGAAGTATTTCTCGACCAGCCGTACAACCTGCTCGTGCTCCGCATTGCCCGCTACGGCAATAATGACATTCATCGGGTGGTAGTGTTCCCGCATATAGCTGAAGAGCGATTCGCGGCTGAAACCGGATACCGTAGATTCAAAACCGATGATGGGCCTTCCAAGAGGATGCGGCAGAAAAAGCTGCTTGTGAAACTCCTCGAAGATGAAATCCTCCGGATTGTCCCGGTACATCTTCATTTCTTCAATCACCACCTTTTTCTCTTTCTCGATTTCCTCTTCGGGAAATCTGGAATGGAGGACCATATCCGTAAGCACATCCAGTGCCGTATCCAGTTCGGAATCAAGGCACCGGGCATAGTAGCAGGTCAGTTCGGGCGAGGTGAATGCGTTCAGATATCCGCCAACCGCCTCCATGCTGAGTGCAATATCGTAGGCCGAGCGGTTTTCGGTACCCTTGAAAAGCATGTGTTCCAGGAAGTGAGTGATGCCCGCTTCGGGCTCTTTCTCATGCCTGCTTCCGGTTTTAACCCAGATGCCAACCGAAAGGCTGCGTACGGTCCGGATGGATTCGGTAACAATTCTCAGGCCGCTGGGCAGTACCGTTTTCTGAATCCGATCGGGTGTACTCATATAAGAGTGTCTATTTCAATGATGTTCGTTTATGGCGAAGTTACAAGTGCCCAAATATACAAAAAGCGCCACCATAATATGGCGACGCTTTTTCATGGTTTTCCGGTGGATGCGGGATCGCGGCAACAGACCGTTGGCCTGCTGCAATCCCGTCATCCGGCAATGCAGGGGCTTCTTCCCTTATTCTTTGGGGATGAGCGCCTTTCTGGAAAGCCGAAGCTTGCCGCCATCTTCCACTTTCAGCAGTTTCACTTCGATCTCATCTCCTTCGGAAAGCACATCCGTTACCTTGTTGATACGTTTGTGATCGATTTCCGAAATGTGAAGCAGACCGTCGCGACCGGGGAGAATCTCCACAAAGGCACCATACTCCTTGATGGATCGCACGGTGCCGGTGTACACTTCCCCCTCCTCCAAATCACCGGTGATGGCTTTAATCTTCTGGATGGCAGCATCGATTTTCTCCCGGCTGTCGGCCGAAATGGTCACAACACCCTTGTTGCCAACCTCTTCGATCATGACTTCGGCGCCAGTCTCTCTCTGGATCGACTGGATCACTTTGCCACCGGGTCCGATGATTCCGCCAATCTGATCCGTTTCAACTTCAATTTTTTCGAATGACGGAGCATATTCGGAAATTTCGGGACGCGGAGCCGAAATGCTTTCGGCCATTTTCTCAAGGATATGCAGACGTCCCTCACGGGCCTGCTTCAGGGCTTCCACCATCACATCGTAGGAGATGCCCTTCACTTTGATATCCATCTGGCAGGCGGTGACGCCGTCAGCCGTTCCGGTGACCTTGAAGTCCATGTCGCCCATGTGGTCTTCCTCTCCCTGGATATCGGAGAGTACGACATGCTTGCCGTCGCCCACGATCATGCCCATGGCAATTCCGGCAACCGGTTTTTTCACGGGAACACCGGCATCCATCAGAGCCATTGAGCCGCCACAGACGGAAGCCATGGAGGAGGATCCGTTGGATTCAAGGACATCAGACACCACCCGGATGGTGTAGTCGAAATCATCCGTACTGGGAACCATCTTCTTCAGGGAACGCTCGGCGAGGTTGCCGTGGCCGATTTCACGCCGGGAAACACCGCGCATGAATTTGACCTCGCCGGTGCAGTACGGCGGAAAGTTGTAGTCCAGCATAAAGCGCTTGGAACTGTTGTAGAACAGGGTATCGATCATCTGTTCATCGCGCTTGGTTCCCAGTGTTACGGATACGAGCGCCTGGGTCTCACCGCGCGTGAAGATGGCCGAACCGTGCGTGCGCGGCAGGTAGCCAACCTCGGTCCAGAT
>SKUI01000139.1 GCA_007122185.1 Rhodothermia bacterium
CCCACGATCATGGACCGGGAGACATCGCTTTTGAAGGGCTTGTTTATGGTTCCCCAGTAAGGATTGTCACTGCCCGTAATGGTACGCTGTGTTCCATCCGGATTCAGATAGTCGCGCATGTTGTCATTGCGCGGCCAGAATAGCGCTCCCATCACACCGCCGGCACTTCCCTGGGAAACATAGCGTCGGTCGGTTTCAACATAGCTGGCTGTCCCCTCCAGGCGCAGGTTGTCGCCGGCGCGGGTATCTGCGGTCAGGCGGAAGGAGTTGCGGTTGAAGCTGTTGTTGTGCTCCACAATACCGCCCTGGTCCATGATGGACGCCGATCCGTAGAACCGCGACGTGGCCGTTCCTCCGCTGAGTGAAAGATCGTGGTTCTGCGTGAACGCGGTCTGGAAGAAGTCCCCCATATTGTCGTAAACCGTCTCGCCGGACTGGAAGGCCGGTCCCCACGAACCTGTCGCATTCGCATCGAAAACGCCCTGCTCTCCCTGCTTGTAGCTGGATTGGAGCGAGGGGATATTACCTACACGATCAAACGAAACCGTACTGGAGTAGTCGATAATGGCGCGCCCTTCGGCACCGCGCCTGGTGGTGATGACTACCGCACCCGAGCCGGCACGCTGTCCGTAAAGCGCTGCTGCGGATGGACCCTTCAGGACGGTGATGCTCTCGATATCCGCCGGGTTGATGTCAATGGCCCGGTTCGACCCCGGGGAATTGAGTCCTCCCGTTGTGGTATTGTCAATCGGGATACCATCCACAATAAACAAGGGCTGGTTGTCGCTGCTCAGCGAAGTTCCGCCGCGGATTAGCATCATGGATGAGGCGCCCGGGGCTCCGCCGGAATTTGTGATCTGAACACCGGCCACCTGACCCTGCAGTGCGTTGATGATATTGGGTTGCCGCGTTTCGATAATGCGGTCGCTCCTGACCTGCTGGATGGCGTAGCCCAGCGATTTGGTCTCGCGTTCCAGGCCGAACGCCGTAATGACCAGTTCGTCACCGATGATAAGCTCCGGGGCCAGCCTGATATCCAGAGTGCTCCTGCCGTCGATGGCCACCCTCTGTCTCTGGTAACCAATAAACGAGACGACAAGCGTCTCATCCAGGCTTGGGACAGTCAGCTCAAAGTTGCCGTCCAGGTCCGTCGTGGTACCCTCGAGGGTGCCTGCTATGACAATATTCACACCCGTAAGTACCTCACCGGATTCCGCGTCCGTCACCGTTCCCTGCACAGTTGTCTGTGCCAGTGACGACATCGCCGTGCCCAGTATCAGCATACTTGCCAAAAGGACCGGAAACATGCCTTTTAATGCTCGTATACCACCATATTCCGTAGATTTGCATTCCATAATTGATGCTCCGAGATTCTAGGTTTTCGTTTCTTGCTTAACAGATGCATTGCTGCCAAGAAAGATGGGCCTCGAATACCCGGTACGGCTGTCTCCCTGTACCTTCGCATACGCAGTGGAAAAAATGTGCGGCTACGTTAATACCTTGAATGCGGCTATACCCTGTGACTGCGTATCCGTTTCCCTCCGTTACTATGGCTGCAAATAATATTCCCTGTTCATCTGTATCATCACGATATTAAAAAAAATTATGACCACCAATTTTTTTTTAAAAATTTGTAATAAGATTGCATTCTCTGCTTCACAGTCATTTAAATTTCGTAATCTGAACAGGTTTTCTGATCTTTTATCCCTGCATTCCGGCCAAAAGCAGGAATATCATCACCAGCAATATCCGCAACCAACCATAGCCAGCCGCAACCAACCATAGCCATTCACATCCACCCTTATTACCAAAATGCGACTGTTTGTGCTTTGCCTGATATTTTTGATTTACACCGCGCGGCTCGTTCCGGCACAGGAACTGGATGTGCCTTTTTACGTCACCGAACCCGAGGTTGTCGAAGGAATGCTGGATATGGCCGGTGTGGGACCGGGCGACTACCTCATTGACCTGGGCTCCGGCGACGGGCGCATCGTTATCGCCGCAGCGAAGCGCGGTGCTGTCGGCCACGGCGTGGATCTTGATCCCCAGCGGAATATTGAGGCAAACCGGAATGCACATGAGGCCGGTGTCGACGACCGCGTTGTTTTCCTGGAAGAAGATCTCTTTGAAACCGACTTCAGCCAGGCCACCGTGGTCACCATGTTCCTGCTCAGCTCCATAAACTTGCGGCTTAAGCCGGATTTGCTTTCCCGGCTCAGACCCGGCACCAGAGTGCTTTCCCACACATTCGATATGGGCGGCTGGGAGCCGGACATGAGGCAAGTCATCGGAATCAGACCCGTTTACTTGTGGGTTATACCGGCCCGGGTGGATGGGGTTTGGGAATGGGCTTCCGACGGCACCCTTTTTTCCATGACCATTGAACAGCAATTCCAACACATTGATGTATCCCTGTATGTCGGGGAACAAAAGCTCGACATTGAAACTTCGAAAATTAAAGGCGATCGGATAACCGTGATCGCCAGCGACAGCGAGGGCTACAGTAGCAACGAGGACGACTTTAGCAGCGAGGACGACAGTAGCAGCGACAGCAAGAGCGGTATCCGGTACCTTTTCAGTGGAAAGGTTGAAGAAAACCGGATAACAGGATTCATCCAAAACCGGCACAACAATGTTCCTGCCGTTAAAACATGGTCTGCCATACGTGTGTATTAATTTTCGGAGCCGGCGCCCGACCCACTGGCCAGGTTGCAACACCTGTTTCCTTTTAGATGAACTTGATTGAAAAAATGGTCCGCCCTTTATTGCATTCACAAAAATTCCAAAAAAGCAGATTTATTCAGATATTATAAGTTTGCCCGTTACGTCATGATCTTATCGTGTTGACTGCACGGATGTATCACATCCACCCGGAACAATGCTGTTAATTATCTACAACAAGGCAGCCGGTAACGGAAAAATAAAACCCGTTATCAACAGACTCGGAAATGATCTGAATGATTATGGTACACCTTTTGCAATTTTCGAGGTCAACCAGTTCTCAAAGGAGACTGCCGGGGAACTGCTGGAAGCCGGAAGCATCAAAAGAGTGCTGATCTGCGGCGGTGATGGCACCATAAACCGTGTCATCAATCTGCTTATCGATTATGTTCAGGACATTGAGTTTGGCGTCATACCATGCGGCACCGGCAACCTGTTTGCCCGGTCCCTGAAAGATTCTGAACCCATCTCCCTCACTGATTTTACCACTGAAAAATACCATCCGGCATTCAGGGAAGTTCAGGTCGGACAGGCAAACACTCAGTTTTTTCTGTATGTCGCATCGGTCGGTTTGACCGCAGACACGGTTTCTGCTGTGGAAACGTTTCGTGATACCGCCATCGGCTCATTCCTGTTCCGTTTCCTTGGTGGATTTACTATTTATGTCCTCACGTTTTTTACGGTAGTTCCGGGCAAATCCCTCTTCAGGCGCTTTTATGACACCCCTGAGTCCCGGGCCTGGATCAGGACCTGCGCCGACCCGGCACGAGAGGATTTCTCACTTTTTTCCGACCTCTGGTCCACGATCGTTCACTATCGCTATATGTTGATGCCGGATTCGATATTTCCGGAGTGGGAATGCAACCACACGCCCGTTACAACAGAGGAGTATCATATTGAGCACAAATATCCGTTTTCATGGCAGGTAGATGGTGTCCCGCAACAAAAAACCCAGTCACTGAAAGTCGGATTCCACTACCGGACCATGAGAGTGCAGACCATCCATCCGGATTGGGATTAACAGCGATACAGCCATGTCTGAATTTGTTTTCATGATATTTGAATCGATCTCATGGCCCACGGCCCTGACGATAGGTTTCCTGCTTCTGTTCCTGAACGGTGCCATCCTGACCCCATCGAGCGAACTGTCACTGGCCGTGGTCGGACTCTATGCCAGCACCCAGGCCTGGCTCTACATGCCGGCGATTTTTGTCACTACTGCGGGCAACATGATCGGCTTCGTCTTGCTGTTCCTGATCAGCCGGCGTTATTCCGATGTGATAACCGACTTCCTGAGATCCAGCCGCTTCCACTACATCAAGCACATGAACCGTAAAGCCATAAACGGATTCCAAAAGTACGGCCACCTGTATGTTCTGTATGGACGCTACATCCCGAATGTGCGCTCGGTCATCACCATCCCCGCCGGCTTTTCCGATATGCCGCTCTCCCGCTTTATCCTCTATTCCGCTTTAGGCAGCCTTTCATGGTCTCTGTTCTGGGTTTCCGTCGGATTCTTTCTGGGTCCGCACCTGCTCATAATCATCGAAACCCACAAGCTGTTTGCGGCCGCACTGCTCTTGCTCATCATAGCCGCCGTGTTTGTCCACCGCCACTTCTTCCTCAGAAATCGGGGCAACCAGGCTGCCACCTGATTCTTCCACCTGCAATTTGTGCGCACTGCCTGTGTAATTCGCCCGCAGTCGGCATGCTCTGCCTCCAGGATATCCGCCACCGGAAAAATCTTCCGCATAAGACATTCCTCCCTGCCAGTGCGCCACCAGGCTATCGCATTTTCCCCGCAACACGCTCACCGTCCAGCGCAGCCGAAACAATGCCACCGGCGTAACCCGCACCCTCGCCGCATGGGTAAAGCCCATTAACCTGGACATGCTCCAGTGTCTCCGTATCGCGGGGTATCCGCACCGGCGACGAGGTCCGCGATTCCGGCGCATGCACCACCGCCTCATTCGTGTAATATCCGCGCATGGTCCGGCCAAACTGGTCGAAAGCTCCGGCAAGAGACTTGTGGATGACCCCCGGCAGCACATCCCGCAAATCCACCGAAGTGATGCCCGGAGCGTAGGAGGTTTTTGGCAGGGTGGATGAGACCCGTCCCTCCACAAAATCCACCATCCGCTGGGCCGGTGCCGCCTGTGTCCCGCCGGACAACTCCCAGGCCCGCTGCTCGATGGCTTGCTGGTATGCCATGGCGGCAAGGGGACCCTCCGTGGCAAATGGTGCAAAATCTTCGGGACGCAGCTCCACCACAATGCCCGAGTTGGCCGTGGACCGGGCGCGGCGCGACGACGACCAGCCGTTTGTGACGATTTCGCCCGGACTGGTGGCGCACGGGGCTATCACCCCGCCCGGACACATGCAGAAGCTGTACACCCCGCGTCCACCCACCTGACGGACAATGCTGTACGCCGCCGGCGGCAGATACGGCCCCCGGTCCTCGCACGAATACTGGATGCGGTCGATGAGTTGCTGTGCATGCTCCACGCGCACGCCGATGGCCAATGGCTTGAGCTCAATGGCAATGCCGAGCCGGTGCAGCAGCCGGAAAAGGTCACGGGCGGAATGACCGGCAGCCAGGAGGACACGGTCGCTCCGGAAGACATCGCCATTCTGGAGGCGCACCCCCTTTATGCTATCTCCTTCCAGGAGAAAATCGGTGACCCGGGACTGGAAATGGATCTCGCCGCCGTGAGTGCGGATGCATTCGCGCATGGTGGCAATAATGCCCGGAAGCTTGTTGGTGCCAATGTGCGGATGCGCATCCACCAGGATATCCGGTGTGGCCCCGAAGCCGACCAGCAATTCCAGTATGCGCCGCACATCGCCGCGCTTTTTGGCCCGCGTGTACAGTTTGCCGTCCGAATAGGTGCCTGCGCCGCCCTCGCCAAAACAGTAGTTGGAATCTTCATCCACAATATGGTCCACGTTCAGCGCCTTGATGTCGCGGATGCGCGCCTTGACATCCTTGCCCCTTTCGAGAATGACCGGCTTCCAACCCAGTTCCATCAGTCGGAGGGCGGCAAAGAGTCCGGCCGGACCAGCGCCTATGATGATCACCTCCCTGCCACCGGAAACGTTCGGATAGGCGGGCAGTTGCGGCTTTTCCGGCTGATACGGCTCGTTGATATACACCCTTACCTTCAGATTAACCTTCACCCGGCGGCTGCGCGCATCGATGGAACGGCGCAGGACCTCCACATGGCGGATCTCATCGGCTTGCACTTTGGTGACAGAGGCGACCTGCTGCTGCAACTTTTCCGGGTCCCCGGCCACATCCGGCGGTACGATCAGTTGAATCTCCTTCCGCATGGCAATTACTTTCGGCTTTGACTCTTTTTCAACCGTTTACCTCCATCTGGGCTGTTTACTTCCACCTGGGCTGCTTACTTCCACCAGGCCTGCTTACTTCCATCTGGCCTGCTTACTTCCATCTGGCCTGCTTACTTCCATCTGGCCTGCCAGGCTGCAATTCTGCCCTGTAAAACGGTCTGTTTTATTGGAAACGAAAGATACGCGATTTGCCGTGCAAGAGGCACATTATTTCCTGGCCGTTATCCTGAAACGGGCGGTCATCCGTATTCCCGGTAATTTCGCCGGCAAAGTTTGCGTTTTTAAACTTTCATCTTTTAATAATTTTTGATTTAATAGTCAGATAGAATGTCCATGACGTTTATAATCATGCTTCTGTGTGACGGGGAGCCGTCATGGCCATTTCATTTTTGCTATAATCCCATGTTGCGCGACTGTCGGCTGAATATGCTTGTTCTGCCGCTGGCCGGGAAGCGGATCTGACACCCCATCCAACAGAAATGAACATTTGCAGCGTCTGCGGAAATGAATTTGAAGGATCGACGGCCTCATGTCCCTATTGCGGGTCACCGGCCGGTGCGGGTTCGGTGCAGACAAACCCGTTTGCAACGCCACCAGGATTCAAAAAGGCGAAAAAGGCGGGTGGACAAAAGATCGTAACGGTCAATATTGAATCGGGGATGCCGGATGTGGCCCAGGCTTTGGCGCAGCTCGACATGAAACTTGGCGAGGCGCGCCAGCAGGGAGCCGCGCTGGTCAAGGTGATTCACGGCTGGGGCTCCACCGGTGCCGGCGGACGCATCAAAGCCGCCTTGCCGCAGCATCTGGCGGACCTCAGGCGGCGCCGTATCATCCGGGGATTCGTTGCAGGCGATCAGTTTGCCGTATCCACCCGGCAGGGCGCCGATCTCATCTCCAAATTCCCGGAACTCAAAAGTTCGATGCACACCGACCGAAAAAACGCTGGAATCACGTTTGTGGAACTGTAGGGTGGATATAAAATCCCATTTCCTCCGGATGATCGGATACCAGCAGGTTTTTGTCGAGCC
>SKUI01000026.1 GCA_007122185.1 Rhodothermia bacterium
ACGATGCCCCCGTACATCAAACCGATGATCCCGTAGGCCGCCGGATCAAAAAACTTGGTGTAAAAAGGGACCAGAAGATAGTTGATGAAGCGTGCAGCAATGCTGCTGATACCGTATACCAGTGTGTCGGAAAACAGTTCGCGCAGCTTGCCCACGTAAAAATCCCCGTTATGGTTTGTGACGCAGAGCGTCCACGGCCATGATGTAGCCGTAGAACCCGAATCCGCTGATCAATCCGCGGCAGACACCTCCGGTGAGGGAGGTATGCCGGAATGGTTCGCGCGCGTGGATGTTGGATAAATGCACTTCAATCCGTTCCTGGGGAAGCAGGCTGAGGGCATCCCGCAGCACGACAGACGTATGGGTCAGGCCGCCAAAATTAACGACCACCCCGTCATATTGCTGGTCAACGGCCTTGTGGATGCGGTCCACCAGCTCACCTTCATGGTTGCTCTGGAATAATTCAAACCGGACATCGGGAAACCGGTCCGACAGCAAACGCTGCAACTCTTCCTGGTCACCGGTTCCGTAATGTTCCTTTTCACGTCGCCCGAGCATATTCAGATTCGGACCGTGCAGTATCAGGATGTTCATAACGCCGGCTCCCAAGCATTTCCGATCTGCCCGGCCAAGCGGGACATCTCCTCTTTCGATATCTCGATTTTTTCACCGAGTGCCGTTTTCTGTTTCTGATCATAAATCGGGATCAGGTGCACGTGCGCATGCGCGATCTCCCTGCCATCAACAAGCACCCCGGTCCGCATTGGCGCCAGCGATTTATCGATGGCACGAGCCACGCTTTTGGCAAAGAGCATGAGATCCGCGAGATCCGAATCCTCCAGGTCAAAAAGGTAGTCAATCTCTTTCTTCGGGATCACAAGGGTATGCCCCTTGCTGACGGGATTGATATCCAGAAATGAAAAAAAGCGTTCGTTTTCAGCGATCTTGTAGCACGGTATCTCACCGTTGATTATTTTTGTGAATATGGATGCCATGGTAGTTGGATTTGTAACAGTGACTCAGGTAACAGCAAAACCGCAGGACCGTCGTGGACCGGCACGATGCAAGGGACAGAACCACGCGTCCGGCCTGCTGTCCGCCAGTAAAACTAACCACAAAGTATCATAAAGTCAGGTTTCTTTCCAAGCTGTGATTTTCTCTTGAAAAAAAGCCCGATCATGGTTATCTTTGAAGTCTTTGAAAATTGCCTGAATCGGTAGCTCAGTTGGTAGAGCAACGGCCTTTTAAGCCGTGGGTCGTGGGTTCGAGCCCCACCCGATTCACCAATTTCCTGAATAAAAGCGCATCGGATATCTTCTGTTTCCCGTGCGCTTTTTTTTTATCTGTTTTTATGTTTCAATTCATATCGTCAGAATGAACTCACATGACAGGATGTAATCATGCTTTGTGTGTCATCCGGAGGCTGTCATGTTCGTTTCATCGATCCGGCGTCCGGCTGGTATTTGATTTACGACAGCGAACCCGGCACGTGCCGCAAGCGGATATGACCGCAAGGCAATGCAAGCGAAAGGAATTCAGAAGATAAATCTTCCGCCGATGGTAATGCTGTACTGGTCAAATCCACCAACAGTCAGCTTGGGTTCGGCAAAGAGAATGATTCCTTCCAGATCAAATTCTATCCCTCCTCCGGCGTTCAGGCCGAATTCATTTTTTGATTCCTCGGAATCTACGGTTACCGGACGGTTGTACCTGAAACTGGCAAAGTGCACCCCCACCAGCACATACATCCGGAACATTTCCTGGTTGACCAGATGATAGTTGGCATTGCCATTCAGTTCAATAAAGCGGGGGTTCTGAAACTGGGGATCATTCAGCAGATAGTAGATGAAATCAGCGCCGATCCGGATGCCGTCCGTCAGTGAACGGTACAAGTTGACATTCATGCCCATCTCCCCGTCTGCGCCAACATCGAATCCATAAGCCACCCCCAGCCCTATTTCGGAATCTCCAGCCATTTTTTGAGCAGTCACGGTCAGCGGCAGCACCAGGATCACCGACAGGATCATTACCAGAATCAGGGGCAATCGTAACCGTTTATTTTTCATGGTCTTTGGATTTCAGTGTCTGACAGCGATGTACCGGAATGATTCAGCCCGATTGCCTTGATTTCGCAATGAGACTTGATCCTGCAACCGACCCACATTTTGCATATCAATGCCCGTTTTATGTTCTTTGCCGCAACGGTGGCTTCTTGAAACAGATTAGAAGAAAATCCGCAAGGAGTCAAATCGGCCTCTGTCATCCGAGAATGATCAGCAGCAGAGCAGCAACAATGACCACGGAAAAGGCAGGAATCACCCTTTTTGCCACAGCATTGCCGCCAATGAACCGGATCAGCAGATATTTGAATATGGTATTGGAGATAAGGGCTGTCAGGATCAGCTTCCAGCCCAGGGTGTAGGCAATGGTCCCGGTCTGTACCTTTTGGGAGACGGACAGCGTAATGGCATCCATGTCTGCCAAACCGGAGACTCCCGCAACAAGATAGAGCACTTCCGGATCGAGATACTCCGTGGTGGCGGCAATAACAAACAGGATGGCTACGTACACACCGCCGAAGGTAAGTGCCGTGCGCAGCTCACTCGGATTGCGCTGCTCGGGCATTTCATGTTCACTTTTTTTGATCTGCCGGTAGGCATACCAGGCCACCACGATGTTGACGACAAACATCAGCGCTATGGGCCAGATCATCTGATAAAAAAAGTCCGGGGCCATGACACCAACTTCAATGGCTACCCTGGGATAGACCATGGCGGATGCAATGACGATAACCACGGCCGCGTGGAAACCCGCCGTCGGCGTCTGTGCCGTTATCCGTGAATAGCTGACCGTGGTCGCCGTGCTGGAAATAATCCCGCCCAGCATACCGCCAAGCGCCGTACCGGCCCGGTCGCCCATAAACTTGTAGATCAGATAACCACCGAGGCTGATGCCCGTGATCAGCACCACCAGCAGCCAGGTGCGATACGGGTTGAACACATCGAACGGCCCGAATGTCTGGTTGGGAAGGATGGGAAGAATGATGAACGTGATGAGCACGAACTGCATGATCGCCTTGATATCCTTGCTCTCCAGCCGCGCCAGCGCGCCCCGGAATTGCGGTTTCAGCTGAAGCAGGATGGCGGTGCTTCCCGCAACGGCGGCGCCAATCACCCAGGGTCCGATGGTGATATAGGCCCCTACAGCATACATCAGGAGGATGGAGATCTCCGTGGTCATGCCGAACTCCGTACTCCCGCTCTTCATCTTCATCATGTTTCCGACAACGATGATGGCCACCACGCCGAGCAGACCGAAACCAAGTATAAACGGACTGTAGTACTGGCTCAAAAAACCGCAGATAGTACCGAAAACCGTAACGATCGCAAAGGTGCGAAACCCCGCAATGGTGGTGTCCTGAAGCTCCCGCTGCATCCCGACCAAAAGTCCCATCAGCAGCGAAATGCCCAGTGTCTGAAATATGGTATAAAGTTCTGGTTCAGGCATTGCAAGGATAACTACGAAGAAATTCCGTTTTCATCCTCAAAATATAGGAATCCTGCACCAGCTTTCCAGTTGCATTTTTTTCTCAGAACGATATGGAAAGGCCGCCCAGCATATGCCGCCCGGCCTGCGGATAGTAGTAGTTTTCCCGTATCTCCCGGCTTCCGGCAAAATAGCCGAACGTGTAACCATTCGACTCGTACATGTGGTCGAAAATATTATTGACCATCACCTGCAGGCGGACGTTCCGGACATATTGCAGCCCACCCCAGTCCCATGAAAGGCGAAGGTCATTGATCCACCACGGATCCAGCGAACGGTCGGGGTTCGAAGTGTTGTCCAGGTATTGCCGGCCTACATAGCGCGAGTACCAGTCGACCCGGACATTGTCGTACTGCCAGCTCAGCTGCGACGCTGAAGTCACCGATGGCGAAAACGCAATGTTCGTGTTTTCGTGGAGGATCTCCTCCTGGCCAACAAAAGCCCAGTTTTCATCGTACCGGTCGATGCGCTCAACAAACTCCGGGATGCGGTTCCTGCTTATTGTCACATTTCCGTTCCAGTGGATGGCGGCTGTAATCCGTGCCGACGCCTCCAGTTCAACACCCGCCCGGTAGCTGTCCGGCACGTTGGTCCGCACCGGATCCCCGACGTCATTGATATCACCGGTGTTGATAAGCTGATTGTCGTATCGCATGTAGTAGGCGTTGACCCCGAGCCGCACTCTCTCCCATCCGCCGCGATAACCGGCCTCCACATTGTAGAGCGTTTCGTGGCTCGGCAAGTAGGTCTCGGTAGCATCGGTGAAATCACGTCGCACCGGCTCCTTGCTGGACACGCCGAAATAACCGTAGATACGCCCGATGTCACTGAGTGCATAGCTCAGGCCCGCCTTGGGGTTGAAAAACGCAAACTGGTGGTTGGCGTCGAGCACGCGCTGGTCATTGTTGATGCCGTCCAGCGTATAATCAATGTGCCGCACCTGCAGGTCAGCGAACACGCTCAGGCGCTCCGACAGGTCCACCATCGCCTTGGTGTAGAAGTTGCCGTCCCACTTTGTGCCCTTGTTATCATAGTAGCGGTCGCCCAGTTCGGCCGGACTCGCCACACGCGTCCAGACAATCTCCCCGAAATGATCACCATCGTAGTAGTTCAACCCGCCGCCGAACGTGAGCTGCCAGTTGTCCCCGCCCTGGTAGTCGGTCGAGAACGTAACCCCGCCGAAATGGTTGTCCAGCCACCGCTGGCGTACCAGGTCCGTTCGCGTAATCACCTCCGAGCCTATGACAACCGGTTCGAAACCGTATGCAGAAAGGGAGTTGTTCTGACGGTATTCTTCGTAATACCCCGCACCGCGTGTGTAGTGCAGTGACAGGTTGCCGGACAGGCGCTCGTTCAGGCGCCGTGAATAGTGGAGCTGATAGTGCGTCTGCGTGTAATTGTCGGTCTGGTTGTCGTAAAATCGAACTTGTCCATCCGGATCGGTATACATCCCTGCGGGATTGAACCGGCGGTTTTCGCGGATCTGGTCGCGGTCAACACCGTACCAGGCCTGGTAGGTCACTTCCTGCCCCGAAAACACATTCAGCTTGAGCAGGCCATCGTCCGTATGCCGCGTTCCGGATATGAAAAACGAGCGCAGATCGGATGATGCGCGATCAATGTACCCGTCAGACGTGATATAGGAAAGCCGTCCGTCAAAAGCCCATCCGTTGGACATGAGTCCGGTCCCCACCAGGACATTGCTTTTGAAGGTATTGAACGAGCCGCCGCTGGTGTTGATCTCACCGTAGGGATCGGCCTGCAGGGTTGTCGTCTGCAGGTTGACGGTGGCTCCGAAGGCGGCCGGACCGTGAGCGGATGTGCCGACGCCACGCTGTATCTGTACCAGGTCCAGGGAGGATGCGAAATCGGGCATGTTGACCCAGAAGACACCGTGGGATTCCGAGTCGTTCAACGGAATACCGTTGACAGTGACGTTAATTCGTTGCGGATCCACCCCGCGGATGCGCAGACCGGTGTACCCGATGCCTGCGCCGGCATCGGAACTGCTGATCACGGATGGACTCATCTCCAGCAGCACCGGGATATCCTGACCGAAATTCCGTTGTTCGATCTCTTCCCGGGTCACGTTGGTATAGGTTACCGGACTCCGCTCATCCACCCGGAAGGCCTCCACCAGCACATCTTCGCTGACGATGGTGGTCGGGATAAGGCTCACGTTCTCCTGGCGTTCGCCGCTCCAGTTCACGCGGACCCGGTGCGATTCGTAGCCAAGAAAGCGGAATTCCACTACCGGGGGAGACCGATCGATGAGGCGAAGTTCATACACGCCGCTGGCATCCGAAGTGGTTCCGTGTTCGGTCCCGACCTGGATGATGGTGGCGCCGGGCAGCGGTTCGCGGGTTTGGGCATCCCGGACCACTCCGCTGATGGTCTGTGCGGCTGCTTCACTGAAGCCGCCGGCCAGCAGAAATGCAAAAAAGATTGTCAGTATGGATTTCATAGCTCCTCCAAATTTTTTGATTCTTCAATTTGAAGGCGCTGTACATCAGATGAGCTGTTTCCGATCGCTTTTCCAACGCCATGAGTCCATATGTGACGTTTTCCTGGATCGGCAAGGTTTCCCTACGCCGGTATTACCCGGTTCAGGTGATCGGGGTATGATCTCAGCCCGTGCGTACAAGCACCCCCAACCTGTTTTGGTTGTTCAACGGTGTAAGATAAGCAAGAATAGTGACTATTTCCAGTATCACCGGTCCATCCGGCCGCGTCAGACCAGGCGGCGCAGATGCAGCGATATCAGCATCAGAAGGGTGGTCGTTCCGGCCGAAACGAAACAGTAGATGCAAATGGCCTCGATGACAAAGATCATCAGGTATACCAGCCACATTGAAAAGAGGAAAGCGGGGACGGTGAGAATGGGCAGATAGCGCAGCGCAACGGCATTGCGCACATCCACCCAGATGAAAGCGGCTACAAGCATGACGGCGTAGAACAGGACGCCGAGCAGGGCCACGGGCACGGGACCGATGGTGGAATACTCGCTGAGCGCCACTTCATCGCAGCCGGCCACAATGGTGCACGTGGGCAGCGCACCAACATAATGTGACGCCGTAAGATACATGGCATCGGCAAACCCGATGAAAGCAACGATGATAAATGCGATGACCCATTTCAGGGGTGATGCTGGCTGTGGCATGTCCTTTTATAACAGACTGATTGGCAATGTGGTAGTGATTACCGTTTCACATTTTTGACGGGTGGATGCGCTCGGCGGCATGGCTTCAACTCTGGACGCAAGCAGTGCTCGCATGCTCTCCGTAACAGAATCGGATATTATTTTTTGGAGAGAATCAGGTCGCGGTAGGCATCCAGGGAAGTGATACCCTGGGCCTGTGCACCGTTGATGTAAATGGTCGGGACCGCCCGGACCCCAAGGCGCTGCCCGTCGCGATAATCCGATTCGATACGCTCCATGAGTTCGGGATCCTCAAGGTCACGGTCCAGCTGCTCCATATCCAGCTCCAGAGACTCTGCGAAAACCCGGAAGATCGATTCCGCATCACCGCGCGACCAGCGCTGCTGGTTGA
>SKUI01000174.1 GCA_007122185.1 Rhodothermia bacterium
GCATAGGGACCGGCGAGCAAATGGGGGCTGAAAGGGCCGGGAGGACCAACATTCACTTTTGCCAGCACAGGGATTGTAAGGTAGTCCAGTTTAGTGGTCCCATCCGCGGTCACGTTGATTCCCTCTATCGTTTCGCTAAAGCTGAAGGTGGTTCCCTGCTGTGAGTAATACAATCCGGTCTCCACTCCCACCGGGAACATGGGGATGCCGATATCCAGCACAGCTCCGATGGTGAAGCCGGTCCGCGGATCATTTTCGTCGATGTCATCGAAACTGATATTGGCGATATTCACACCGCCCTTGATTCCAAAACTGATGGGCAGTTGCGCCTGGGAGGTGCCCGGGAGTCCGGCGATCAGGAGAAAGCCGGCAAGAATGGCAGATAGCGTGATCTTTTTCATGGTCTCTGAATTTTAAGTGGGAATGACGGTTTGCAAAGTTGTTTGAGTCAATCGGAGGTTGACTGGCAGTATGGCATCTTTGGTGGTCACTGCTCAGAATACATCAATACCAGAATTATGGCAAGGGGAAACTGAACCGACCCTCAGAACGATTTTGGAGGCAGATATGTATCTATTAGAAGGAGCAGGCATTTTTCTTCAGCACCTTGATTCACTATGCTAAGCGGTCAGGGCGATATACAAACAGCAATGTAAATGAGGAAATCATGAGAGAACTGGATTTGAAAGGCAATATCAATACCATGAAGGGAAAACTGAAGCAGAAGTACGGCGATCTTACCGATGACGACCTGGCATTTGTTGAAGGTAAGGAAGATGAATTCATCGGAAATCTCCAGAAGAAACTCAACAAAAGCCGGGAAGAAATTGCGGGCGAACTGAGAAAGTGGCTGGATGAATGACGGTCTGATCCGGCGGATGGCGCTCGTGTCCGGTTAAAATATCATCCCTTTGTTATAACTGCCAGAATGCAGTTTTTGAGCCAGTTCTGGGCTTCTTGCGGCAACCCTTCGCCGATTTTCCTTGTAGCTTTGTCGGTGATGAGGAGTACGCCTTCACGCTCGTTGCTGCTTCGTTCGTGCCCGATCCGGACTGTCTCTATCTGGCGGGCATCCACGACCTTGCCGGTCGTATCCCCCCAAGGGGTCTCGTAAAAGATTCGCACACGGTCCCGCCCGATCAGCAGTACCTGGCGGGTGACGCGGGACCAGGCCAGTCCGCCCAGGATCAGCAGCAGGAACAGCAGTCCGATGATCCCGAACGCAACGGGGGCGTCATCGATGCCGAATCCGATGAAAACGAACACGCCGGCGAAAGCCATGAAAAACAGGGTGCCGATGATGGAGGATTTCGTCCTCGGAAGGGTAACGCGCAGCTGGTCGCCATCCACCCGCAGGTCGAACCCCGCCGGCGGCGGTTTGCGCGGATCGAAATCCACCTCCAGTTTTCCCTCCCGGGCCAGATCGCGCACCGATTTGTCGAGGTCCTCTACGGCACGGGACACCATGTTGCCCTTGCCGCCTTCCAGGGCCGGTTTGTTCAGCTGACGGCAGTAGTCCTCCCATATTTTTCGAAACCCGTTGGGAGAGCGGGATTCGTAGAGTATGATGCGCTTTTTCTTCTCCTCGTGGTGCAGCTCCACGATATGCAGGGTGTAGGAGGAGCTGTTCTTCCCGCCGGAGCGGCGTTCGGTGCGCTGGAGGACACCGGGGTAGCGTTGCAGCGGCTCGGTCCAGTATTTGTATCCGAAAATGGATTGGGATTCACGGGTTACATTGGTCGCGTCAATCCGGATGGTCTCCCGGAAGGTCAGATTGTACAGTCCGAACAACAGGATGCCGATCCCGATGACCGGGAATAGCAGGATAAAAAGCATGGCCGGATCGTACTCTCCGCTGCTGATCATGCCGATGAAAATAAGTCCCGGGATGCCGCCCCAGATGAGGGCGAAGATCACAAGGAAAAAACCCATCCCACGGCTTCCGCGACTCTGATAGACGGCCGGCAGTGAGGCCAGGTCGATCTTGCGATTGACCACTGACGGGACGATCCCGGACAAATCAATTTTCATGTTCACCCTCCACGTGACGGTTTGAAGAATTGACTCTAGCGTAACTTTGTGTTTTGCCCGAAGATAATCATTCTTCTAAAAGAACGGTACATTTTCACCCAGGCAATGGGTCAGTTTGCTGTAAACAGCAACCAGCTCGGCTTTTGCGGGGTTTCGGCCGAGCGCCTTGCGGATACGCGCCGAAAGGTTTCCCTTCTTCAGAACCATCTGCAGGTACTCCGTCTCGGCATCGTCCAGGTCGGGAGTGCGATCCGTTACCGCCTCCCAGATCTTTGGGGCACTCATTTTGTCCCTTCGCAGCCCGAACAGACGAAGGTAGGCCGGGTTCGCCACCATCTGCCGGCTGCCGTCCCGGACGCCATCCTGATAGATCGCGTGCAGCGGATCCACATCCCATTTCTTCTGTGCGGCGTACGGCACATGCCGCTCATCCACAAGATCCCGAATGGCCTGGACGATGACCTTGAGCAGTGCGATATCGGCGAGCGGGCACTCCTGCACGTCCAGCACCCGTATCTCGATGGCGCCGCGCTGGAAACGGGCTATGGCGCCGCGCGAGTTCAGCCACTCATCCTGCAGGATCCCCTCGGGGTCGAAAGGCGCGATATCGGCGTAATTACGGGCCAGGATGCGCCGGCGGTAGTCCCTGCGGGTGAAAACCGGTTCGGGGATTACCATGCCGCCAATGGAAGGGATGCGTTTCTGGTTGTTCTGATACGCCTGGAGGCGGGTGTCGGCCCAGCCGGTGAGGCGGCCGTCCATGACCGGGGAGGATGCGGCCAGTGCCGGGAGCAGCGGAAGTACCAGGCGGATGGCCGCATGCAGGCGCCCGAATTCGCGGTCGTTGCCGAATGGCAGGTTCAGGTGCGTACTCTGAAGATTGGCCCAGCCGTGTCCGCGGCAGTCAAAGATGCGGTTGTACATGTCGTAGATCAGGTTGTGCTCGTGCGGCCAGAGACGCAGCTCGGTTTGGGGATCCATCCACGGGTGCATCGCACCGGGCATAAGGCGGGCGCCCCGGGCTTCCAGAAGCGCGTTGACCTCCCTGATATTGTCGTGGAAGAAGGCGGCAAGCCCGTTCAGCGCGGGGGCGGGACCGTTGGTCTTGAGTTCGAACACATGCAACGCTAGTTCGTTGCTCCAGGAAATGGCGCCGTTCTCCCATTCGTCGCGGTAGGCGCCGCACTTGTCGTGCATCAGCTTGTCGGTGACCGGACGCACATCCAGGGTGGAGCGGTCCACGATCATGTACTCCAGCTCCACCCCGTATCCCTCGAACAAATGCAGCTTTTTCACGTGTTTAAATCAATTTAGATTCATAAGGACAGAATGAACTCACATGGCGGGATTTGATCATGCCCCCGCGTGTCAACCGGAGGCTGTCATGGACATTTCATTGGTTTAATCCTGCCGGGCAGGCGGCTCTTTGGTTTTCCGGATCTTTTTGAGGAAGATGTCCATCATGGTCAGATAGAGTTTGTCACGCAGGACTTCGTCCTCCACACCGGCCTCAATGCTGGGATTGTCGTTCACTTCGATCACGATGAACCGGGTGCCGATCTGCTTGAGGTCCACCCCGTACAATCCGTCGCCGATCAGGTTGGCGGCAGCGAGGGCGGTGCGGATGAGGCCGCGGGGAGCGAGCTCCACCGGCAGGGTCTCCACCTTGCCGTATCGTTTCATTCCAGTCGTCTCCCAGTTCATGATCTGCCAGTGCTTTTTGGCCATGTAGTACTTGCAGACGTAAAGCGGCTGCCGGTCGAAAATGCCCACGCGCCAGTCGAAGTCCGTTGGCAGGAACTCCTGGGCGATGATCAGATCCGATTTCTCGAACAGTTCCTCGACTTTCTGCAGGTACGCCTGCCCGTCGGCCACCCTTGCCACGCCCTGGCTGAAGGAGCTGTCCGGTTTCTTCAGTACCATGGGAAATCCAAGTTCCTGCATTACCCGTTTTTTGTTTTCCCTGTGGACAATCACGGTACGCGGTGCCGGTATCTGGTGAGCCGCCAGCAGCTCGGCAAGATACACCTTGTTGGTGCACCGGATGATCGACTCGGGATCGTCCACTACCGCCAGGCCCTCTGCCTTGGCGCGCTGGGCAAAGCGGAAGGTGTGGTGGTTCACGGCAGTGGTCTCGCGGATGAACAGGGCGTCGTACTCCGCCAGGCGTGCGTAATCATCGCGTGTGATAGTCCAGGCGCTGATACCCTTCTTCTCTGCAGCGCGTATGAACTTTTCGATGGCTTTAGGATCGGAAGGGGCCGCTGCTTCCTTTGGATTGACCAGGATGGCCAAGTCGTAGCCGCCTGTTTCACGTTTCGGTGCGCGTGCCCTCTTACCGGCGAAATAGTCCCGCGCAAAACCTTCGACGTAAGGCTGGTGATCCGGCGGGATTTCGCTGGCCGCAATGGGCCCGATGCTTTTTAGATGCCACATCTCGCCGTCATGGTGGAAGTGCGCCCGCAGCAGTGGCGCCTGGAACAGGTTGAACAGCTGCAGGCTCAGCTTGTCGTACTTCGGAGAGAGGTTGCGACCGAAATAGATGCTGAGCGTGTAGTCCCGGCTTTTGAGGTCTGAAAGCGACTTCTGGATCAGCGCTTCCAGCTCATCAGAGACAATGCGGAGCACGGCCGGCGATTTCATGTCCTGGATGGCGGCGATGCCGGGAATGGCCTTGTGTCCCCGCGCGGCCGCCAGCAGCGAGACATAGTACCCCGTACTCTGGTAGCGGTAGCTGCGCGACAGGTTGAACACCCGGGTGTTGCGAAGGCTGATGTATTGCGGGTCGGTCAGGTAGGATCTGGCAGAGACCACATCCACCCCGGGAATGGTGAGCTTCCAGTCCGTGGTATTGCTGACAACGATCAGGATGGCCATGGCGCAGAATTGATGAAATGGTTCATGTTTTGATGATAAATGGGGGATGAGTCCAATATGCATCCGGCAGCCGTCCGGTATCCCGGTTGTCAGGGATGCGGTTCGATGATAAGCAGGTTGGCATCGTAGGTCACAATGCCAAGCAGGATGGCACAGATGAGCCGCTCAATGCGCACCAGGTATTTCTGGTCGCGGGAATAGGGGTTCTCGGCCAGGGGATCGGAAACAAGCACCTGCTGCTGCTCCCGGTCATACCCGCTGAGCACGACAAAATGTCCGGTCGGTACTCCGCGGATGTCGTCATGGTCACATTCCGGCCCGAACTCGCGCGCGTGCTGATACAGATAGGTGGAACTGAGGCCGGTAAGCACGGGCACGGATTTTTTCAGGTATTTGCGGATGAGGGACGGACTGAGATCCTGGAACCCCACGATACCGCCCAGGTTCAGGAAAGAGATGTAGGCCTCAGAGGCCAGACGAAATTTCGGGTCCGATTTGTGCCTCATCTGCTGCCGCAATTTCTCCACCAGGTCGGTTGGCTCTGCGAACCAGGTCGGGTCGAAAAGGTGAAGGTTGTAGGTGGTCAGGCGGACCATGTAGCCTCTGCCGAGGGCGTGGATGCCAAGCAGTACGCCCAGCGTTCCGCCCTCCTCCAGTGAAGGGACCTCACGGATGATCTGGCTGAGGCCGATATCGTCTCCATAGTAGCGGTAAACGGCGTGCAGGCAGGTCGGGCCGCACGTGGTGTCGTCAGGCTGGCTGCGGATATCCAGCTTAAGCTGTGTTTCGAGATTCTTGGAAGTCGTTGCCAATGAAGTGTTTTGCGATAATGTGGATGCCGGGGCGCGACAACAGCCACCCATTTTGAAAGGTACTTAATTGCGGCATTGTTGTATATAGTCTGCCGGGCAGTCATGAAGTTTTTTTTGAAGTAGTCATGAGCCCCTGGCGGATTGTTATTCAATAATATTTGAAAAAACGTGAACCTGGATATTGAATCAGAAAAGCATGTTACCCCGAAACCAGGAACCATGGATGATCCCGGCGCAGTGGTCGCAGGTTTTGAAAGAGAAAATGATGAAATTTTGCAGGAACGCGTCCGTCGGGAAAACGGCTGCGGTGGCCCTGCTTATGCTTCTGCTGGCTTTTCTGCTTTTTGTAACCGGGATTTTCCTCCGGGCTCCCGGAACCGCCGAACTCTCGGACATCCGGCATTATGAGGCCTCGTCGGCGTACACCTCGGACGGGGAGCTCCTGGGGCGCTATTATGTGCAGAACCGCGACGAAATCCCCCTTGATCACGTGCCGCAGCATATTTTGGATGCACTGCTTGCCATTGAGGACATCCGGTTCCACAATCACAAGGGGATTGATTACAGGGCGCTCGGACGGGTCCTGGTCCGGACGATCATGCTCCGCCAGGATGCCGGAGGAGGGAGCACCATCACCCAGCAGCTGGCCAAGAACCTGTATCCAAGGGAAAATCCGGATCTGCGCGGTGTCGTGACCGGCAAACTCCGAGAGATGGTCATCGCCCACCGCCTGGAGCGCATCTACAGCAAGGAGGAAATCCTGGAGCTCTATCTCAATACCGTTTCCTTCGGGGAGGATACGTGGGGCCTTCGCACGGCGTCGGAACGGTTTTTCAATGTTCCGCCAGAAGAGCTGGAACTGCATCAGGCGGCGGTGCTGGCCGGTATGCTGCGAGCCACAACATGGTACAACCCCCGGCGCAATCCGGACAATGCGCTCCGGCGGCGGAACCTGGTGCTGTGGCAGATGGAACGGTACGGAATGATCGATGCAGAGGCGTTTGAAGCAGCGCGGGAGCGCCCGCTCGGCCTGGACTACAACCGGCGCGCGCAGAACGAAGGTATGGCCCCGCATTTTCGCGCATGGCTGGGCAGCCGGCTGCAGCACATCCTGGCCACGCAGCCTTCGCTGGACGGACGCACATACAATCTGTTGACGGATGGACTGGTGATTGAAACCACGCTGGATTCGCGCTTTCAGGCCGCAGCGGAGCATGCCGTGAATACACAGCTTGCCGAGCTCCAGGCGGCTTTCGACCGCCATCGCGGCCATGAGCCGGTGTTCGGCAGGGAGCATCCACTGGTCCTGAGGACATGGCAGGGCACCGACCGCCATCGCCGGATGGTTGACGCGGGATTTGACCAGCA
>SKUI01000213.1 GCA_007122185.1 Rhodothermia bacterium
AGCGTAACACCGTATTCGGCAGGCAGGGCGTAAGTAATCCTGGTCATGGCGTTGAAGGGGTTCGGATAGTTATTTTCGAGGTAAGGCGCTCCGGGCAGGCCGTTCGGGGTGCCGTGGTCTTCACCGCTGCTGGATGTGGCGGGATATCCGGAAAGTGAGATGTTGTTGAAACGCACATTACCGTCGTCGCCCTGCAGTGTTGCCTCGTCGCCGGGCATGTAGTTGACCCCCGGCACGTAGATGCCTGTTTCGTGGTCAAAAAGATGCAGCGAATCGGTGACCAGCGAAACGACGGGCAGGGCATAGGTATCCGCTCCCAGCTCAAAAGGAAAGAAGGTGCGGGTGGCCACGGGGGAGCACGCATCCGCCACACAGGCAC
Organism: Rhodothermia bacterium; assembly: GCA_007122185.1. Next base: position 380 of record SKUI01000213.1, read on the forward strand.
GGGTGCGGATGATTGTTGCCTTACTGACATAATAGCGCGGTTCCATCCAGCGGCGAATATCGGCAGTGATGTTGTTGGTAGGGATCAGGGACAGGCTGTTAGGCTCGCCGGTGCGGTCAAAAACGGGAATGGTAAGGGTATATCTGGTGGATGCGGCAGCAGGTTCCGACTACCGGGTTTAATGCCTGGAGGCGGATGACAGCACTCGTGTCTCAGCAGAAATCATTCAGAGCCGGGAGTTGCTTCAGATCCTTCAGATTTCGGAAGGAGAGGGGCTTGTCGATGTAATCGATGACGATATCGTAGGTGCGGGCGCGCTCCTTGTCGGCGGTGTCGACCGATGAGGTGACCATGGCCACACGCACACGCGCGGTCAGATCCTCCCGGTAGAGAACATCCAGGAAATCCCAGCCGCTGACGCCCGGCATGTTGATATCCAACAGAACAAGATAACGGTCGCCGCGGTTGTTGCGGATATGGTTGAGCGCATCCTGCCCGCTGTAAAACAGCCGGGGAGAGGAATGCAGCCCGCTTTTGATCACAACCTGCTGGTGCAGCATGGTGATGATGCGGTCGTCGTCTACAATAAGCATTTCCATTCGACTCATTCAGTCATTCGTTTGATACGGTTCCTTCGGCTCATGCCGTCATTCGGTAAATTCGTCTCATTCGATTCACCCGATTCATACGACTTATGCGGTTACCCGTTTCATGCTGATCTTATGGCTCATGCGGTTCAGTCGGATGACTCGGTTTCACCGGGATTGAACACCTGGTCGGTTTTTTGGGAAATGTCCCGGATGATGCCGTCCAGTTCCCAGGCAGCCCGGTTAATCTCCAAGAGGATCTCGGCCCTGTCCATCCCGGCGAAATCCTCATCATCCAGCACGGCCACCAGCCCCATCAATCGCACCAGGGGCGCCCGGACTACGTGGGACTGGGTCCAGGCAATATCCCTCAGCGCTTCGTTCTGCTTCTCCAGCGCTTTCAGATGGGTCCTCCGTTCGGTCACATCCTGCACTGTGCCGATCGCGCGCAGGGGCTGCCCGTACTCGTCCAGTTCAAATTCGGCATCCTCATGCACCCAGATTGTTTTGTTCTCCTTCAGGACACGGTACTCAATGGCGTATCCATCCGTGAAATTATCCTTTGCCCGGTGCCAGATATCCCACACCTTCTGCCGGTCGTCAGGGTGGATCTTCGCCATCCATTTCTCAAGGGGGATGGGAGCATGGCACGGGGTGGATTCAGTGCCAAAGCCCATGATCGTACAGGCCTGCTCGGACAGTACGATCAGATCGTCGTCCAGGGTAAGCTTCCAGCTGCCGATATTCGCCACTTTCTGCGCCTGGTTCAGGTCGTAGGTGCGCTCCCGGACGAGCGCTTCCAGGTGGGACTTGTGGTCCTGAAGGTTTTTCCGGGCCCTGCGCAGTTCCAGGTGGGTGCGGATGCGGGCCAGGACTTCCTTCTCCTGGAACGGCTTGCTGACATAGTCCACCCCGCCTTCGGTAAAGGCCTTGACCTTGCTTTCGGCATCGCCCAGGGCACTTATGAAGATGACGGGGATGTCGGACAGCGACTCGTTCTGTTTGAGTGTGCGGCATACCTGGTATCCGTTCATGTAGGGCATCATCACATCCAGCAGAATCAGATCGGGCGGATTCCGAAGTGCGGCGCGGATGGCCAGCTCGCCTCTGGGGAACTGGACCACACGGTATCCCGCAGATACCAGCATCTCCTCGAGCAGTTCGAGGTTTTCTACCGTATCGTCGACGGTCATGATGGTTGCCGCCGGGGTGTCCTGGGGATAGATCATCGGTCGCTGTTTCCGGGGTCTTTGAAAAGATAGATCATCGGTCGCTGTTTCCGGGGTCTTTGAAAAGATAGATCATGAGTCGCTGTTTCCGGGGTCTTCGAACAGGTGGAGCAGGGTGTCGTAGTCATAGGCGGCGGCCAGTTCCCGGATGCCGGCCCGGATGGCCGCGAATTCCGGTTCCAGGTTGTCGGCCAGTCGCCGCAGCCCGATCATGTCGCCTTCGAGAATGGCGGAGCGGATCTGGTGGATGGTTCGGGGGGAAAGGCCGGTGATGGTCTGCCGGGTCAGGAGTTTCTTTCCAACGGCGGTGCGGTATTCGGCGGGAGGCTCGTCCGTGTGGTAGGATACGTTCATCAGGGAGCCGAGCAGGGTCAGCAGTTCGTCGGGATCCACGGGCTGGCTGATGTAACCGTCCAGCCCGCTGGTGTCGCGTTCGGAGCGGCGGCTTCGCATAATGCCGGAGGTGAGGCCAATGACAGGGATAATGCTGCCGGCGTCGGTGGCCCGGATCAGTCCGGTGGCTGTGACGCCGTCCATGACGGGCATGCGCAGGTCCATGAGCACCGCGTCGGGCTTCCATGAGGCATGCAGAGCGGCCGCTTCCTCGCCGTTTTGTGCTTCGCGGACCACAAAACCCGCCGGCTCCAGGATGGAGCGCAGCAGCTGGCGGTTGACCTCACGGTCGTCGGCCACCAGGATTTTCAGCTTGCCTGCGCCCCTGGCCAGCCGGGTGATGCGCTTCTGCTCGGTGTCGCTGATCAGGTCCGTGCCGTCGGTGATGGAGACGGGGAGGGTGAGCCGGAACGTGCTGCCTTTGCCGGGCGTGCTGTACACCTCGATGGTCCCTTTCAGCAGGTGCGCCAGTTTTCTGGATATGGGCAGCCCGAGGCCGGTACCGGCGGAGCGCAGCCCATCCTTTAGCTGGTAGTACTTGGAAAATAGTTGTTTGATGTCGGATTTGGGGATGCCCGGGCCGGTGTCCTCGACTTCAAAAACCAGGTGGATGCGATCGTTGCGCCCGGGTTTGCCGGGGAAGTCCGCGCGCAGGGTGACCGAGCCATCCCCGGTGGCCTTGATGGCGTTGCTGAGCAGGTTCACCAGGATCTGGCGGATCTTGGCCTCGTCGGCATAAATGAAATCCGGGAGCCTTGGGTCGATATCGGTCGTGTAGCGCAGCCCCTTGCGGCCGGCACGCGGCACAAACATCCGGAACACGTCATTGATGAGCGAGCGGACGTGGAAGCGGGTCGGGCTGACCGTTTCGGCGCCGGCTTCAATTTTCGTATAATCCAGCGTCTGATTGACCAGGTTAAGCAGTTGCTCGCTGCTGCCCAGGATGGTGCGGATCTGCTCAGCCTGCCTGTCGTTGAGGGTCTGATCGCGCTCCATGACCCGGGCAAACCCGATGATGGCATTGAGCGGCGTGCGGATCTCATGGCTCATGCTGGACAAAAACGTGCTCTTGGCACGGTTCGCGGCTTCGGCCTCGGAGCGGGCGAGGCGGTGCTCTTCGGCTTTCCTGCGGTCGGTGATCTCGAAGATCATGCTGCACACTCCGGTAATGCCGCCCTTCACATCACGAACCGGAAACTTGGTGCTCAGAAAATGGCGCGGATCCGTTCCCTCTTTGAATGTCTCTTCGATTTCGATGGTTTCGCCGGTCGCGAGCACGTGGCGGTCGTTCTCCATGAAACCGCTTGCCAGTTCCGGCTCGAACAGATCGGCGTCCATGCGGCCAAGCGCATCCTCCCGTGTGATTCCCGTAATCTCCTGCCATTTCCGGTTGACCAGCTGGTAGGTGCCGTCCGCGTTTTTCACGGCGATGACGGAGACGCTGTTGTCGATCAGGTCGGACAGGAACCGCTCGTTTTCCACCAGGGATTTCTGGGTGCGGATGCGGTTCTGCACGTTGACCATCATCTGGGCGAAGATGGTCAGCAGCTTGCGCTCGTTGACACTGATCCTGTGCAGGTTGCGGACGAAATCCAGCCCCACGAAACCGACGCACTCGGACCGGTCCATCATGGGCACGGCGATCAGGCTCTTGATGCCCTGGGGTTCGAGCATCTGCCGGATGCCGCTGTCTTTCGGCAGGGCAAAAATATTTGGCACGTACATCGTTTCACCCTTCCGGTGGGTATTCACCCAGTCGGGGATGTGCTCGTTGGGGTAGTTCTGCAGGTACGCGATCTGCGGCTCGATGCCCGGGGCGCACCACTCGTGGGTGTTGGTGGATGTGTTGCGGTCGAAATCGTATCGGAAAATGTAGAACCGGTCGGCGCCGGAAAACTGGCCCAGTTCGGCCAGGGACTTGTGGATGGCGGCGTCCACCTCCGATTCGGGGATGCTGATATAGGTGGCCGAGATTTTCATCAGCAGTTCCTGCAGCCGGGTCTGCAACATCAGTTCGGTTTCCACCTTCTTCTGGCGGGTGATGTCGCGACCGGTGGACTGGATCTCCACCACCTTGCCGTTGCCACCGATAATCGCCGTGTCGGTCCATTCCTGCCAGCCGGTGCGGCCTCTGGACAAGGTTACCTCATGGTTGTAGGTAACGGAGCGGTTGGATGCGCTCAGGCGGGCGAGCGTTTCCATGACGCTCGTGCGGCTGTCACGTGGAATCAGGTCGAGGAACCGTGTGCCCAGCAGCTCTTCGGCGGTGCGGCCGAACATGCGACAGTAGGGTTCGTTGACGTAGGTGAGCGTGGTGTCGGGCAGGAACCGGCAAAGCAGGTCTTCCTGGGTCTCCAGGATGGAGCGCAGAAACCGCTCGGTCTTCCTGAGCTTTTCCAGCTCTTCGCGGAGCCGTTCTTCAGGCGGTGAACCGGTGGGATTGTCGGCGGAGTGTTCGGCCATGGGGAAAGGGAGAGTGGAAAATAGCTTTTGCTGTTTCGTTTTGAAGCAATATTTCAGGAAAGCGAGTGCCTGCCGCAGTGCTGGCCGGGGTTCGTCCCGTCAAGCTTCCGCGGGCGTCATGCCATGTCTGTAAAAAAATCCTATAAAATATAGGATAAGCGGTATCATTGTGCAAAATACAAATATGCCATTACCAATAGGTTAACGTAATGTGGATGGTGGTGTCGGCCTTCAGCTCGAACAGGCGGTCCTTGAATGACGGTTCGCCGAACCGGCTGCGCGGATTGTTGGAGAAACCGTAGCCCTCGGAGGGGATACCGAAAAAATTGGTGTCCAGTTTACCATTGCTGTTTTCATCGTGAAAGAGGCGCACGGCCTTTGGTCCGGGGGCCAGGCTATCGAACCGCACGGTGACGGTAGTGCCGGTGACCGGGTGGATCCCGCCGGTAAACGCCTCGCCCGTGGAGTCAGACAGCTCAATGATCAGATCCCCCTTGACAGCGCGGAACTCCCCTGTGACAACCTTCAGGACCAGGGGGATGGAGTCGCGCCGGGTGCCTCTGACTGTGGTGTCATCGGTGAGTTGTTCCGGCTGTACGTGCCGCATCACGGAGCCATTTGGTGCAGGTCCCGGCAGGGTGTCCGTCCCGGACGGGTACGCGAAAAGGATGGCGGCAAACATCAGTGTCAGCGGCAGTGTCCGCGACAGTGTCAGCGGCCAATTTGTCATGAAGAGAGGATGCGGTTTGCGGAAATTCATGGTTTCGGTATGAATGGATCAGTCTGTTGGTTCATCAATGCAGGGTTGCGTGGCGGCTTGATCGTTGCCATTGACCGGCCTTAGGGCCTTCGCCGGCACAGCGCCATCGCCGGCAAAGCGCCATTGACCGGCCTTAGGGCCTTCGCTGGCAAAGCGCCATCGCCGGTACAGGGCCTTCACCGGCAAAGTGCCTGCACGGCGCGGATGTCATTGGAAGATAGCGTAATTTCGCGTCCGAGCATCTGGTCGCGTATTGTTTCGTACATAATGGACCGGCTGTCGGGGACGTGCCCGAGCCCGAGCGCATGGCCGATCTCGTGCGCCAGGATCACCTTCAGCTCCCTGCGGTTGTGGAAATGGTGGACGGTGATGGTGCCGCGGTCTCCGTCGAACCGGTACAAGGCGCTTTTGAAACGGTACTCGTCGCCGAACTCGCGATAGAACTGCCGCACCATGTCGTCGTGGAATGCCACCTCGCGATTGACACGGTCGGCGCTGCGGTTGATCGCCGCCACGAACCGTTCCAGCTCGCTGCGCATTTCCCGTTCCTGCTGCCGCAAGGCCTCGATGGCCTCCATCCGTTCCTCGTAAGCGCCAAGCTGCTCCTGCCGGAACCCGCCGCCCTCGTTCACGCTCTCAACCCAGGCGTTTAACCGTTCGATTTCACCTTTCAGGCGGTTGCTGAGCCGGCGGTGTTCGTCGGTCCGGCGCTCCAGTTCGCGCTGATCGCGCTCGTACTCGCGGTGCATCTGGTCGATGAAATCGCCCTTGGATGCGATCTGGTCCTGGAATCGGCGGGCGCGGTCCGACTGCTCCTGGCGTTCGTCGTATTCAAAGTGGATGGTGTTGCGCGCCTCCTCACCGGCCCGGCTCCCCTCGTGGAATTGCACGTCCAGGCGGTCAACGGCGTCGGCCCACAGCTCCAGAGCCTGCTCCACTGACTGACGCACCTCGTTTCGGGAGATGCGGAAGCGCGGATCAATGGTGCCGATGGCGTAGCTGAATTCCAGGGTGCATCCGCCGGACTGGCGGAGGGTGGTACGCGACGGGGCGCTGCGGCTGTCCCGGCTGCCGTAATCATTCCCGCCACCGTCGACACCCCGGCCGCTGTGATCATTCGGGTTGTCGTAGGAATAATGGGTGCCGTCAACCTCCGGGCCGTGCTCACGGGCATCGCGGCCGCATCCACCCGAAAAGATCAGCAAAACCAGCAGCCAGATGGCCGGGATTCTGATCGGGATGCTGGCCGGAGTGAC
>SKUI01000039.1 GCA_007122185.1 Rhodothermia bacterium
ACCGGATCGCCATCCTGTCCATCAACCAGCCCGGAAGCGCAACCAACAGGATCAGCAAAAACATGATGGCCGAATTCAAGGCGTTTCTGGACGACGCGGAGCAGGATGAGGCCATCCAGGCGGTGATCCTCCATAGCACAAAAAAGGACAGTTTCATTGCCGGGGCGGATATTAGGTTGTTCCTTGGATTTCATGAATCCGGGGATGCGCTGGCGTTCAGCAGCGAGGGCAACCGGCTGCTGAGCCGGCTCAATGCGCTGTCCGTGCCGGTGATAGCGGCCATTCACGGTGCAGCCCACGGGGGCGGACTCGAAGTGGCGCTGGCCTGTCACCACCGTATTGCCACGGACCATCAATCCACCCGTCTTTCGCTTCCGGAGGTGACCCTGGGACTGTGTCCGGCCGCGGGCGGCACGCAGCGGCTGCCGGCGCTGATCGGCATTCCGAAAGCACTGCCGCTCATGCTGTCGGGACGGGCGGTGACGGCGCGTGAGGCACACAGCATCGGGCTGGTCGATGAACTGGTACCGGAAAGCGGGCTGCTGCAGGCGGCCAGGGTGCTGGCCGGGAAGCTGGCGGGACACGTATCCACCCGTGAACGGTTCCGCAATCTCGCCAATAAAGCGCCGCTGCCGAATTTTTCCGGTCTGTCTGATATGCCGGGACTTTCGAACATGACAGGCGTCGCTCGTACACCGTTTTCACTGCTCGGCAAAGCGGCCCGTACCATTCGGGGCGGCGTAGCGTCCCTGCAGCCCGCATTGCTGCAGGCCGAACGCGAACTGAAACTTCAGACGCGCGGTCTGTATCCTGCGCCGGAAGCGATCATTGCATGCGTTAAATACGGTGTCAGGAATGGTCTTGAGGCGGGACTCAATTTCGAATCGCGCATGTTTGAGGAACTGGCCGGCACGCCGGAGAGCCGGGAGCTGCTCCACGCTTTTCTGGCACGCCATTCCGCCCGCCGCAATCCGTCGCGACAGGAACCGAGGCCGGTCCACCGGATCGGCGTTCTCGGAACCGGCCTGATGGGCTCGGCCATCGCATCGCTGAGCCTGCGCAAGGGCTTCGGGGTGACGGTGCGCGACCGCGACTATACCTCGGCCGGACGTGCCAAGCAGGCGGCCTGGCAGGACCTGCAGGGGCAGGTGGAGCGCAAGGCGATGCTGCCTTTCGAGCGGGATCGCATCCTCTCGGACCTGCGGCTGACCGACCGGTACGATGATTTCGCCGATCTTCCGCTGGTGATCGAAGCCGTGGTGGAGGATGTCTCCGTGAAACACGCCGTGCTGCAGGAGGCCGAATCGGTGATGCGCAGCGACGCCATTTTCGCCACCAACACCTCCGCCATCCCCATCTCCGAAATCGCCAAACCCGCGAAACATCCCGAGCGCGTGATCGGGATGCACTACTTCTCCCCGGCCCAGAGGATGCCGCTTGTGGAGATCATCCGTGGCGAAAAAACGGATGAGGAAGTTGTGGCGACCGCGTGCAATGTGGCCATCCGCCAGGGAAAACACGTCATTGTCGTGGGCGACGCACCCGGCTTCTACGTGACGCGGATCGTAGTGCCCATGATCAACGAGGCGATGCTCCTCATCAGCGAGGGCGCCGACATCCGCATTGTGGACGCAGCCGTGAAGAACTTCGGTTTTCCGGTCGGACCGGTGACGCTGACCGACGAGGTGGGCATCGACGTGGTGTCGCACGTATTCGAAGAGATGAATCCGCTCTTCAAAAAGCGGGGCGGACGTTTTTCGCAGTCCATTCACCGCCTCCATGAAAACGGCTACGCCGGACGTAAAAACCGGCGTGGATTCTACGATTACGACAGCCAACGCAACCGCAGACTCGTCAACGACGAGATCTACACCTACTTCGGCGACAAAAAACGCCGGGATGTCTCGTTGGACGATATCACCGAACGGATCACCCTGGTGATGGTCAACGAAGCGTTGCTCTGCCTGCAGGACGGCATCATCGGCCAGCCGCGAACCGGCGACATCGGCGCCATGCTCGGCATGGGATTTCCCGCCTTCCGGGGCGGACCGTTCCGCTGGGTGGATGCGGCCGGAGCCAAAGCGGTGTGGGACCGCCTGCAGTACCGGCATAAATTGAACGGCGTCCGGTTCAAACCCGCGGCCATCCTCGGTGACCACGCTAAAAGCGGGAAACCGTTTTATTCAAAATAAGTCCGGTGACCCAGAATGAAGCCACTTAATGCGCAATGTGGACAGTACCCACAATGGAAGCTGCTTCATCCCAATTGATCCCGGCACCCATCCACCCGCAACTTTGCAGTAGCCATGTAAAGCCGTATATTTCCAACTTCATGCCCATGCATGGATGCCCATGCTGGCAAATATGCTCATATGATGCCCGTGATGGCAGATATGCTCACATGCATGGCAAAAGCCTGTTTCCATAATCATTTTCCTGTACCAATAACGCTGTAATTATCTGATATGAACACTTTACTCTTGTTATTTGCCACTGATCCGGATGGCGGAGGCGGCGGTTTCACCAGTCTGATTTTCCTCGCGGCCATTTTCCTGGTGTTTTACCTTTTTATCATCCGTCCGCAATCCAAGAAGCAGAAAGAGATCCAGAACAAGGTCTCCGCAATGAACAAAGGAGACAAAGTCATCACCTCCGGCGGCATTGTCGGCATTGTGAATTCCATCGATGACGATTCCGTCATGCTCGAGATCGACAAGGACGTCAAGGTCAAACTACTGAAAAACGCCATTGTGGATGTGAATCCGCAGAAATAGGCATTATCCGAGAACGTCTGTGCAGGGGTTCGTGTTTTGGTGATGCGGACTTATCCATCATTCCCGTTCCTCCATCATTATGTCAACAGAAACATCCCACCCGTTTGACACCATCGAGTCGGCAATCGAGGACGTACGCGCCGGAAAAATGGTAATTGTCGTCGATGACGAGGATCGCGAAAACGAAGGCGATTTCCTGATGGCGGCCGAGAAGGTCACTCCGGAGCACATCAACATGATGGTGACCTACGGGCGCGGACTGGTATGCGTGCCGCTGACCCGGCAGCGCGCCTACGACCTGAGTCTGGAGCCGATGGTCGTCAACAACACCGATGCCATGGAAACGGCCTTTACCGTCTCGGTGGATTACCGTTCGGGTACCACAACGGGCATCTCCGCATCCGACCGGGCCAAGACCGTCCGCATGCTCATCGACCCGGAGGCTAAAGCCCGTGATTTCCGCCGACCGGGACACGTGTTCCCCCTCATTGCGCGCGAAGGCGGCGTGCTTCGCCGGGCCGGACATACCGAGGCGGCCATCGACCTGTCACGCCTGGCCGGTTTCCAGCCCGGTGGGGTGATCTGCGAGATCATGAACGACGACGGGACCATGGCGCGGCTCGACGATCTCATCCAGGTGGCCAAACGGTTTGGCCTGAAGCTGATCACCATCAACGACCTGATCAGCTACCGGATGAAGAACGAGAGCCTGGTGCGCGAGGCCATAAGCATCCAGCTGCCCACCATCTACGGCGACTTCCACCTGCACGCCTTTGAAGAAAAACTCACCGGAGCCGTACACATGGCTTTGGTCAAAGGCACCTGGGACGAAAATGAACCGGTGCTGGTCCGCGTGCACTCGCTGTGCCTGACCGGCGACGTATTCGGCTCCAAACGATGCGACTGCGGCGAGCAGCTCCACACCGCCCTGCGCATGGTGGAGGACGAAGGCGCCGGCGTTGTGCTCTACATGAATCAGGAAGGGCGCGGCATCGGTATCATCAACAAGCTGCACGCCTACAAGCTGCAAGAAGATGGGATGGATACCATTGAGGCCAACGAGGCGCTCGGTTTCAAATCCGACCTGCGCGACTACGGTATCGGGGCGCAGATGCTGCGTTCGCTGGGCGTCTGCAAAATGCGGCTGATGACCAATAATCCGGCCAAACGGGTAGGCCTGGTTGGATACGGCCTGGAAATCGTGGAACGCGTCCCCATCGAGACCGAAAGCTATCCCGAGAACCTGAAGTACCTGCGCACCAAACGCGACCGGATGGGCCACGACCTGCACAACATCGATCCGCATGACCAGCTGGACATGCTCAAGAGCATCCTGCACTGATGCGTGCTTTCACTTAAGCCGGCCGGCACTGATGCCTGCTGACACTGTGATGCGTACTCGCACCGATGCCTGTTCGCACTAATGTTTGCCGGCACGGCATGCCGCCCATCTGTTTCCCCGGTGATGAAGCGCTTCAGAAATCCAGCCCCGTCAGCTCCGTGAGTACTTTTTCCAACTGCTGACGGTATCCTGCATCCATCTTTTCGATTGCCTGCAGACTCAGGAACCGCATTTCCTGCTGTTCAATCCGCCGGATTTTTCTGTTCAGCCACATCGGGCGGTCCATTTCACCGTGGACCATCATCACATCGTCGGGCGGCACCAGTTCGGCTTCTTTCTGTGCAATCTTCAGATAGTATGCCAGGTAGATGGCCGAGAACTGTTCGATATCACGAAAACGGTAGCGGATATTCCTTTCAAAAAGCCCCGGATTCTTCCGGAAAAAGGTCTCCAGGACCGGCTTGTGAACCGGGTGCGGCACATGATCCACCCGAAAGTACTTCCCGGAAAAGCCGGCAAGCTCGGCGGATCGTATCTGGAGCAGCAGGTGCATGGTACGTGTGATCCCCAGCAGTTTTTTGGACAGGTAATTGGCCAGCCGGCTCACAAACATGTACCATTGGCCGTGTGCTCCCATCCGGCTCCATGCGCCGCGGGCCACGATCTTGTTCTCAACAAAAAAATCATCCGGACGCACCGGCGCGGTGATCACAAAATCGTCGTTGAAATAGATGAATTTCCCGGAGAGACCGGGTATGCGCCACAATGCCGTTTCAATCGTGCGGCTGTTGAAGCTGGGCAATGCCCACTCGAAATCCGCAAAAATCTCTGTATGGTCGATAATCATAACCTGGAGCTTTTCCCGGACCTCTTTCGTCAGAAAAACCGGACACTGCGCATCCGTCACCAGATAGATGTTGCGGATCCAGGGAGCGAACCTGCGGATGGAAGCGATGCAGAACCGCAGTTCGCCATTGTCCAGGAACCGGGTATCATCCCCCCGGGAGGAAATCGGCAGTTTTTTAACTGAAGCATCCTCGTTCAGCGCCAGCAAACGCTTTCTGCGGTGCCCGGGATCGTCGCCATCCACCCAGGTAATCACCGCATCAACAGGTTCGTATGTACCGGTTTTACTCGTCATGTTGCAACATCTCGTCTGCACACTTCCAGGCCAGATCTGCGCAGTCAATGCGCATGGGAAAGGCCTTCACCTCGCCCAGCGCCTGCATTTCGACGGTCAGTCCCGCCACTTCGCGCACAACCCGATCCTCCTCCCCGGATTGTTCCGTGCCCGGTTCATCGCCGTTTGGCTGATCTTTGACTGCTTCCTGCAGGCGGCCGGCCGATGCAACAAATGACGGCTCGTCCTCCCCGGAGCGTTGGCGCATCTTATCCGGGTTTATGCCACGAAGCCACTTCCGGAACAGCGCTATCCGGATCCGCGCATCCTCCTGCTTCATTCCGGACAGGGTGCTGCAGAGGATGGATGCGGACGCCAGGCAGTACATGCAACCCTGCCCGTCAAACCGGATCTCGAGCATGCCGTGATCGTCCGGGCGCGACGTCAACGTGATCCTGTCGCCACATTTCCGGTTGTGGCTCTCATTTCGGCGGGTCGGACTTTCGACCTCGCCCCGGCATTGCGGGTGCCGGTAATGGTCGATGAGGATGGAGCCGCCTGGCATGGCACTATTCTTTTTGAGGATCGCGGGATGGGGCTTCTGATTCCTTTTTCGGGTGTGCTTTCGATTCTTGCATCTCCGGCTCGCTCATTTCCGGCTGGTTTTTCTCCGGTCCGGCATCATTCGCATGATCAGTGCCCGACTGATCATCTGCCCCGCTTGCCGCCCGGCTGTTTTCATTGCCAGCGTCTGGACCATCGTCCGGTTTTGTACGGGCGTATTCCGGCATCAGTTTCTTGTAGAAGACGATAAGGGTGATGATGGATACGGAAATAGCCATATCCGCCACGTTGAAGATGTACGGAAAAACGTCGAAATCACCGATGCGCAATTTGAAATGGATGAAATCGACCACGTGTCCGTCCAGAACCCCGCCGTAGCCGCCGATGCGGGCCATGAAAATCCGGTCGGTGATATTCCCCAGTGCCCCTCCCACAATGAACCCCATGCAGGCCATGTAGCCCAGGTTCGCCGGTTTCATGGTTTTCCAGACGTAAATCAGAATGATGACGGTAGCCGCGATGGCAATCAGGCTGATCACCCATGTATCGGCCCAGTGGATACCCAGCGCCATACCCGGATTTTTGGTAAAGTTGAATGCAAGCCACCCCTCAATGAGCGTGAAGTCATGCAGATCGGGGGTGGTGCGTATCCAGTATTTACTGAGCTGATCCAGCAGGAGCACGACAAACGCCGTAACCCCGAACACGGTCAGTTTCCTGCGGGTCTGAGTCAAAACGGTTATCGCCTTTTCAGTTTGGCTTCGATGCTGATCTGGGTGTGGGGCACCGCTTCCAGCCGTCCTTTGGAGATTTTCTTGCCGGTCACCTTGCACACGCCATAGCTTTTGTTGTTGATGCGATGGATGGCATCGTCAAGGTATTTGATAAACTTGCGGGTCCGGTTATACAGCATGTAGGTCTTCTCTCTCTCCTGGGCATCCGTGCCGGCATCTGCCATATGAAATGAATATGCAGACTCATCCGAAGAGTTCTCTGTGCTCTCTTTAAGCGCATCCATAAGGATATTCAGATCCTTCTCGGCCTCTTGCCGCTTTTTCATAATGATACCGCGAAAGTACTCCAGCTCCTCGTCGCTGTACGGGGATATGCGCTCCCCTTTGTCTTTTGTTTCCTTGCTCATAGCTGCAGAGGATTAATAGTTGGTATTACGTTGAATCGCAATGGTACAGCTTTTATC
>SKUI01000166.1 GCA_007122185.1 Rhodothermia bacterium
ATATAATCCGCTTGCAAAATGCGTGGCATTGAACACGGCCTCATGATTTCCGGCCGGCTGGTCGGCATCAACGAGTACCGCCACACGCTGACCGAGTATGTTATAGACTTCCAGCAGCACACTCGCATTCTCCGGCAAACTGTAAGGTATGGTTGTGGAAGGATTAAACGGGTTGGGATAGGATTGATGAAGCTCGTATCCCGTGGGAATGGTGCGCTCCGTCCGTGAATCGGTTGGCAGATCAACCGCACCCTGGCCAAGGATATTGAATCCCTTGTTGTTGTTCTCATGTATCTCGGTGAATTCATTGTCCTGATTGAGCACGGCATAGATCCGGGGAAATCTTGGCAGGCCCGAAGGCACCAGCCATCGCATTTCGACATCCCTGTATCGCTGAGACGGGATACCGCCATCCGTTGTCACCGATGTCTCAGCGTCAACACCAACGATCGGATTCCCACCGTCATCGGGATCTCCGACATAGAAATGGACTGCAACGGGTGGGGAATCGACCAGGCTGAAATTCCGGACTCTGGCCGTAATGGTCAGGGTATCTCCGGGGACAGGATCGTCAACGTCGAAAAACACATCCTTTGTCTGATGGCGTTTCGCCTCTTCGCTGATGCCAAACCCTTTTTCCGGATCGTAGCGCCAGGGCAATACGAATGCTGGATCCGGGTGCTCTCCATATTTCACCTCCCACCAGGTCGGCGTGCCACCGGGTCCGGACCGGTCTATCTCCACCGCATAATCTACCACCAGGGCTCCATTTTTCGCCCAGTATGCATAGGGGGTCACAGCATAATCGTTTTCACCGAGTGATCTGTCAATGCCTTTCAGATCGACGGTTAGCATCAAACCCTCCCGAACCGAAGTAGTATGGGTCGACATTTCGGTAAAGGTACGGTCCCGTTGAACCCTGACGCCTGCGAATAACCGGAGATCCATTCCCTGTTTCGAGGTGGTATCCAGTGAGCTTTCCCGAATTTTTGAAATATCCAGCACCCACTGATTGTCCGTGAGAGCGGCAACCGGATATGTACTCGATTGGTACACTCCCCCTTCACCCATGTTGGGGTTGTCGGTTAGCTCCTCATACGAAGGGTATGACAATATATTTCCAACCTCATGCACCGGAATATGATTGGTTGCCATCCAGCTTTTACTCGTAAACCAACGGGATCTAACGGTTCTGGGCTCCACAGCTATGGTGATTTTTCGAGGTGATCGCTCGGCACCATAATACACCGGATACTCCCAGACATCGTAATCTGTTATTGTGGCATAAATCATGTCATCAACCACAGCCGCCACTTGTTCCGAAATGCTGACGGTCGAACTCTCCATATCGATTTGGCCAAAGTTGCTGCCGAATTTCCCATCAAAATAGGTCTCAAAGGCAATGGAACCGCCAACACCCATAGGTGCTGTCTCAACAGACCCACTCAAACCGGCTCCAATAGAAAAGTTATAGTCCGCCCTTAATTCGGTTTGCATCGTATTCGTCTCACTGCCCGAAACAAAGTATGTTGTCCTGAAACCGCAATCGACCCCTGCAAAACATTGGTTTGTATCGTATATGGTTCCGTCAAACACATCAAAATGTACCGGCGGCGCATTCAAAATGACCAGGGGCTGCGGAACTTCCTGTTCGATATAGTATTCCGGCTCTCCGAGTGTAAATTCATGACCGTTAAAATTCCCGACGGCAATGGCATGGCGGCGCCATGATGAACCATCACTGATCTCTGCCGGCTGTTCCATCGTTCGCCGGGCCTTGGTTTCGCGGTCGTTGAGGATGCCATTCTCGGAATCGTGGAATGCAAATGCCGTCAGCTCAAACCATTGTTCGGAGTTGTTCTGGTCAAAATAATTACCCACAACAACCACTTCCGACCGCTCGCTTTGATCGATATCGGATATGGCAACGAAATCATAGCTTTGCCGGGTTCTGCCATCAGCCGGCAGACTGCCGCCTGACCTGCGAACAGGATCAAGCATCTCATCTACGGTGTAGACATCAAAAGAACCGCTGAGTGCAAAAACAAATTCGTCTCTTCCGTCATCGTTCAGATCCCCTGTTGCCAGGCCGATGATACCCCTTTCGTTCACGGACTTTTGCATGGATATCCGTTTTTCAGGGTCAAAAAACAAGGTATTCAACCCCTCATCCGCTTCCAGCAAGTAGATGAACGTGTCGTCGTCAAAAGCATTTGTAGAAAATGTGACAGCAAATACGAGCTCTTTTTTTCCGACATCCCTGAAATTGCCGGTTTCAATGGCAAAGTCCATCCCGGATATGTTCAATTCATCCGGATCATTTAGATATACCATCTCCCGCACCCGTGCTTCAAGCGTATTGGATGCACTCAACTCGTAGACTTTCGTATAGATACCCCAGGCCCAGGACTGAGTTCCGATCTGTTCCACACTGGTCAGTATGATTTCATCCTTGCCATCGCCATTCAGATCACCTGCTGCCACGGCTATTCGCGCAAATTCCAATGGTGTGGGCAGCAGTGTTTCATCATTAATGGAAGCCACCAGACGCGGGGTAAATGCCTCCTCCAGATCATACACTTCAACATGGATGGTGGAGTCAGCGCCATGATAAACCAGCGCAAATTCATCCAGTCCGTTTCCGGTGAAATCCCCTGATTCGATAAAAATGCGTCCCCGTTCATTATTGCCATCCGTAGCAACGACCGGACCCTCAATTGTAAACGCCGTATGGTTATTCCACATGACATCGGTTGAATCGAAATGGGGAATCATCAACTCTATGGTTCGGTTTACTCCTTCCCATGCAGCAATCACGTAATCATAGGGACTCTCTACATACTTTCCCGTTGTGACCATCATGTGCCGGTTTCCGCCAACTGGCCGCGGGTCGTACACCGCAGGGATATCGGTGAAATTCCCGTCTTCCGAAGATGTCAGCTCGTAGTTGTACGCTTTCTGAAATGCATGTAACCCGTTCTCCGGGATTTCCTCCTGCCAAAGCAGAAAAATATTATGGGATTTGATGGGTTTGCCTATGAGTTCCTCAAACGGCCCCCGACTCGATTGTGCAATGGATAACGTATGTATCAAAGCAAACAGACAAAACAGTACTATGATCTTTTCTCTTCTCATGACAGACTCCGGATTTTGTTGCACTTTATTGGCAGCAGGGAGGTTTTCTGCTATCGGGCAGGTTTGCGTTTCAGCTGCATGACATGGCACCCTCTGCAATTCAGATGAGCGATTTTGGCATTTTGAATTCCGATCCTACTGTTAGTATAGGTAATCCGGATACGACAGTCAAATGTATAGTATTGATATTATATTGTTTGCCACTATATTCTTATTTTACATATACTTGTTTATCACACATGAATACCACCCATGTACGTTCGCACTTCTGCAATTTGCCTGTCAGCCGGATAACCATAATTGGATTCAGCAATGCTGGGCCATCGTCATTACAATCCTTTCACTTAATCCCAGCCCCCATCGCTTTGGTCCCGGCACCTCATCCGGCTTTCTATACCCGAACCAAATACTGCCGGCCATGGCGACAAACCCCGTCATATATGCCGCCAGAAAAAGCGGGTGCCGCAGGATGCCGCAATGCCTCCTCGCCCATGCCGGGCAGCCATACCCTGCACGCTACACCCCCGAGATACGGCGTTTGTACTCGCCCAGGGCCGCTTCGAGCCGTTCCTTGGCTGTGGTATCACCGGGAACGTTATGGGACGGATGGATGTAGAGCTTCACACCGCGATCCGCAAGGATTTCGGCCGTGGTGGCGATCGTCATCCACACAATGCTTACAAAAGCCATGGTGGATATGGGTGCAATCTTGTCCGGATGGTTTTTCAGGTCGACAGACGCATCCACCGCAGGCACACAGGAGTCGATGAGCACATCAGCCAGTTCCTCCAGTTTCTTTCCAGAGGAGTGGCGCGATCTGTCATTGCGGAAGGCCCTGGCCGATCCGGTTACGACGATTTTCATGCCGCGCTTCCTGGCTTCCATGGCCACATCGATGTTGACATTGTTGATGCCCGAGTGAGAGAACAGCCACATGGTGTCGCGCGGATCGAAATCGTAACTCTTCATGATCTCGTTGCCGTAGCCTTCGACACGCTCCAGGAATACAAACTGGCGCACACCCATTTCGCCGGTGATGCGGGTGAAAAAGGTCAGTGGCAATTCGATCATCGGATGAAAACCTACGAATCCGCCGATGCGGGGGTACATCTCCTCGATGGGAAGGGTGGCGTGTCCGCATCCGAACGTGTGTACCCAGCGCTCGGCCTCAATGGAATCGGCCATCAGTTTTGCAGCCTGGCGGATATTTTCCATCTGCGTCTCTTCTATGGTATCCAGAACGTTTCTGGTGTTGCTCATCCACTGTTTTGCAAGTTTCATAATACGGGTTCCGCTGTGGTTAATGATGGTTTGTTGAGGGTCAGGGTTTGCCGGATGCCGCCAGGCGTGCCGTGATCACCTGAAACAGCAGAAAGGTGATGACAATGCTGCCGGGTATCAGCAGGAGGCCGTTGCGCAGCCCGTATCCTTCGGCGATAATGCCGATGGTCCACGGCACAAGCATGCCGCCCATGAGGGCCATGGCCAGCACCACACTGAATGCAGTGCCGGAAAACCTGGTGAACAGGTCTCCTACAAACGCCAGGATCACCGGAAAGACCGCGGCAAAGCCGATGCCGGCAAGGATCATGCCGATAACACCTGCCGTCGTGCTGCCGGAAAGCAGCATGATTGCCGATCCGCTGAATGAAATCAGGAAACTGACGCGCAACACGGTCGCAGCGGGAACTTTCAGCAGCAGATATCCCAGCACGACCCGGGCCATCATCAGTGCGAACCAGAACAGTGAAAGGAAGAGCACGGCACGGTTGGCATCTACGGCCAGCTCATCCACAAAGAACGTGGCCGACCATCCGCCCATGGACATCTCAAGACCGCTTTGGAGTACGAGGACAAGTCCGAAGAGCAGCAGCGTGCGGTCTTTGGCGAGGGCAAACCCTTCGGCCAGGGGGAATCCCCGGGCATGTTTCGGATTGGGAAACCGCAGCAGGAGAAAGAGCAGGAACGGGAGGATGATCATGGCCCCGACCCCGGAAATAAGGGTCTCATAGCTGAAATGGTCGAGCATGCTCCCAAGCAGCAGCGGCACGCCGAATGCCCCCACTCCGAAAAATACACCGAGCAAGGTCAGCCGCGACCCCCGTTTTCCTTCGCTGATGTCCGATACGAGAGCGTTGGTCCCGCCGTTAATCGCCCCGCCGGCAAAACCTGTGAAAAACAGGGCAAGGCGCAGCAGATTCATGTCCGGCGCAAAGGCGATTCCCTGGAACCCGGCGACAATGACACCGGTGCAGATGACCAGGAGCGCCTTGTACCCGAACCGGTCTACCAACGGACCAAATACCAGCGATCCCGCAAGCATTCCCAGACTCAGCAGCACAAAAAGGGAGCCGGCATCAGCGGTGCCAATCCCGAATTTCAGGATGACCGACGGCAGCACAGAGCCCAATACGGCCATCACGATTCCAAAGATCAGCATGCCAAAGCAGGCGGACAAGAAAATCAGTTTTTTGTTAAATTGCGCCATTCTTTTACATTTTTAGTCAAATTAGCCTGAAACATCGCAATATCCGGAATATCTTTCCGATAATTTTTCAAGCGTTGCCATCCTCCCCAAGTCCAAGCCGACCGGCTCCGATGAGCCCGGCGTCCCCGCCAAGCTGTGACTTATGGAAACGGACCTGCTGCATGCTTATGGGCTGAGCCCATTTTCGCGCTTCGGCAGCGATATCGTCCAGGTATTTTTCGGCCGGACCGAACACACCGCCGCCAAAAATGATGATTGCCGGGTTGAAGGTGCTCACGAGATTGGCAGCCGCCATCCCCCAGCACCGGATGGCCTGATCCACGATCCTCCCGGCGGCAGGGTCTCCCTCATCCGAGGCCTCGAACACATCCCGGGTGCTGATTTGCCGGGCATCCATCGAGCGGAGCACGCTTTGAAGGCCGGGTTCCCTGTCCAGCAGGTTCCGCAGGGATTTCACGATCCCTGCACCCGAAGCGTGGTACTCAAAATAACCGCAGGATGCGTACTCCTCCCTGAAATCCGGATGCAGGCTCATCCATCCGACCGCTCCGGCAATGTCGCCGTGGCCGCGGATAATCCGACCGTCGCAAAGCACCCCGGCACCGATGCCGGTCCCGACAGCGAGGAAAATGGCGTTCGGACACCCCTTGGCCGCACCCAGCCAGGCCTCGCCCAGGATATAGCAGGCACGGTCGCTGTCGATACGCACCGCCACGCCGTCCACCCCTGCGGTTCGCGTCACTTCCTCCAGCAGCGGATAATCCTCCCACTCCGGTATGTTGGGTGCCCAGACCGTACCCGACGCCGCGCGGTAGATGCCCGGCACCGATATCCCTATACCAGTCACCTGCTCATTGCCGGATGTTGCACTGGAAGTGTTGCCCGTTTCCGAAACACCGCCTCCACCCTCCATCAAACCGGCAATTTCCTTCAAAATCAGCGCACCCACCTCGCGGCCGCACCTGCCAGCCAGAGGTGTGACCCTCCTGGCAAGCATCTCGCCCGTTTGGCTGAAGACAGCCGAAGCCAGCTTGGTGCCTCCCAGATCCACCCCAATTACCGCCATATTGTGATCCCTGTTAAGGTTGCATTTACGGAAACAGATCCATGTTCCTGCGCTTGCCGAAAGCACCGATATTGAAGGTTACGGCATAAGTCGACCGTGCCAGCGCGCCCCGTACCCGGGCCAGTGAGGTATAGTAGTCGTAGTAGGGGAAGGCCGAGATATCGCCGACGATGAACTCGTAGCGGGATATCGCTTCCGTCCAGGTGTCGAACGACTCCGTCACATCGACGAAGATGTACGGTTCGTAGCCCTCCATATCCTCCCAGTTTTCGGCGAAATAGACGCCCCGC
>SKUI01000184.1 GCA_007122185.1 Rhodothermia bacterium
CCTCATGCAGATAAGATACGATGTGGTAGTGGTATATCGGAATGACAATTTTACGATAGATATAGTTTCTTTCAACCTTTTTTTTGATCTCCGAGGTTATTTCCTCCAGACCGATCCCGCGCGTTGCCGAAACAAGCACGGATCCGGGATATTCTTTTCTGATAGCCGCCATCTCTTCCGGAGAATCCACCAGATCCACCTTGTTGAAGACAAGGATTTCCGGTTTATCGTCCGCTCCAAGCTCTTTCAGGGTTTCGTAGACCGTGTGGATGTACTCCTTTTTCATCGAAGAGGAGACATCGACCACATGCAGCAGCAAGTCTGCCTCGCGGATCTCGTCCAGTGTTGATTTGAAACTTTCTACCAGGTTGTGTGGAAGCTTGCGGATGAAACCTACGGTGTCGGAGAGCAATACCTCCTCATGACCGACGGGAAGGCGGCGCACTGTGGAGTCAAGCGTTGCGAAGAGCCGGTCTTCCGCCAGCACGGATGTCTCGGTGATGGCGTTCATCAGCGAGGATTTCCCGGCGTTGGTATAGCCCACCAGGGCAACCCGCAGCGAATCACTGCGACCCTGGCGCTGCACTTTGCGCTGCTGATCCAGTTTTTGCAGTTTTTCCTTGAGGATGGCGATCCTGCGCCCGATAAGACGCCGGTCCGTCTCAATCTGGGTTTCACCAGGGCCCTTGGTACCGATGCCGCCCTTGGTCCCCACACCCCCTTTCTGCCTGGAAAGGTGGGTCCAGAATCGGGTAAGGCGTGGCAGCAGGTACTGGAGCTGGGCAAGCTCCACCTGTGTTTTGGCCGCCGCCGTTTTGGCCCGCGATGCGAAGATATCCAGGATCAATCCGCTGCGATCCAGCACTTTTACCTTGGTAGTACGCTCGATATTCCGGACCTGCGTGGGGGAAAGGTCATCGTCAAATATTACGAGGTCGGCAGAAGTGTCCTTGATTTTCTGGCGCACTTCCTGCAGTTTTCCCTTGCCGATGTAAGTGCTCACATCCGGACTGTTCCGGTGCTGCAGCATTTTTTCCACGGTAACACCGCCGGCCGTATCCGTCAGAAGTTCAAGCTCTGCAAGATGTTCTTCTGCAAGGTATTTGTCCGTCGTGTCCCCGTAAATACCAACCAGTACTGCACGCTCTTTTTCTTCGATATTCGTTTTGAGATCGCTGTTCAAATAAACCTGCCTGTATTTACTATTCCGGGGATGATGATAAAATGGATGATGATATAACGGATATGGTTATTTAAGCTGTTCAATTCCGGCGCTTTCAAATTCACCGAGGCTGAACCGGCGGCCAAGTTTTTTCTGCATAATATGAGAAAACAGCACCCGCTTGCCAGCAGGGATGTCCAGCTCCAGCCGTATGCTGTGCGTCCGCTCACCCGGTACGTGCTCCGGATAGAAAAATATGTATTTCAAATTCTTGCCGTCATTGCGCTCTACATAGTCCATGATACGATTCCAGGCCACGGTTTGGGACGGATCATTGATATTTTTGACAATCCCGTGATCTGTGACATAGCGCTTGGACATAAGATAGCTGGTGACAAACCAGGTCAGACCTATCCAGTTGTAACAGACCATGGCCACTGCGAGATGGTAGAGCTGCTGCGCATACACCAACGCCGACAAGGTGATGGTCATGACAAGAAAAATGGTTGAAAAGAGCGGGAAACCGAGGAGTTTGCCGGATTTCCAGCTGATTTCGACATGACGCAGGCGTAAGGCATTGGAAGCGGTGACCATCATGATCATCGTTGTTGCGAGTGTTACCAATGCCAATATCACAAGGTGAACTGTAGCAATATCTATCATATGCAAACCCTGTTACTCATCAGCGGTTTCCGTTCGGTACTTCCTTGAAATAATACATTCTGCAACCATAAAAGCAAGTGCAATAAAAATAAACCAGTTCCATATTTCTCTGCCGAAACTGATGGTTGCCATGGCGGACCTTATTTCATCAGCACTGTATCCGGCAATGCTGACCACTCCCGCCACGGGGATGATTTCTGTCAGAAATTGTCGAGTTTCTGCTAGGGATAACGAAGTAAAATCCGATTCCGATATATCCTGATTGATGGCTATAGCAGTTTTTTTTCCATCCAGCTGCAGCTCCAGCCATCCGGGCTGCCATTCCTGTGCGGGATAGCGTATGCGAAGCCCCCTGGCGCTGGCCGCCGTTTCCGGCCGGATCTGCTCCCCGTTGAGATGCAGGGTAACCTGCGCTCCGAATTCCGTGAAATAACGGTCAAACGGAGAGCCAAGGATATGCTCTCTCACTCCGCCATGCTCCCAGGCAACCACGTAGAGCAGCATTCGGTATACCAGCGGGGCATAGATCGGTTTGATGCTCATATTGGACCAGCCGGGACTGAATCCCATGCTACCCACCATGACCATACCGTCGCCGAAAGAGTGTTCCACAAAAAGCGGCTCTCCAAGGTTCGTGCGAAGCACGGCGGCCCCGGACCCGTCATCCCGCTGGTACCGCCAGTAGTGGAAAATGGCGGGCATATCTATGCGCAGCTCCTCATCACCATTCTCGAAAAGCTCGGCTGCCAGCAGATGCCCGCCGTCAAGCGGCTGCAGGGAGGCAATTTCTTCAAACCTGCCATAAGAGCCCCTCATACCCGTGAAGGAACCGGCATTGAGCTGACCCAGAAATCGGTTGTAGTTCTCGATATTCCCCTGTTCGGAAGGCACAAACAGGATCCCCCGCCCCTGCTGCACGAACTGCACCAGCTCCGCCTGCAGGTAATCGGGAATGCTCCTCAGACTTTCCAGGATGATGGCGTCAAATGTATCCAGATCATACTCCCTGAGCGTACTCACATCGGTAAAGGAAGCGTGGATGCGGGTGCCGGTTTCACTGGCAGCGATCAGAGCGGGACGCAGATAGGAGCGGCGGGTCCCATCCTCCCCGCGGTCACTGACAAGCAACACATTCCTGCTCAGGGGCACCTCAATGGAGAAATAGCGCTTGTGGTCAAATGTGTGGGTTCCGCCCTCAAGGATGGCCCTGCCACGGATGACGCCCGGCGACTCGGGTATGATTTCAAAAAGCAGTTCACGCTCCTGACTGCCTTCCAGGCTGACCTCATACTGTCCGATGCGCTCTCCGTCGATCTCCAGGCTGAGATAGTGGTTATATACCGGCTGGGCGCCATAGTTTTGAACGGTGACCGAAACCCCGGCCGGCACATCGACGCCCAGAAACTGTCCGGCCACCTCCACACCGGAAATCCCCACGTTCTGGAAGGAGTTGTCACCGACGCGAATGAAAATCACGGGAATCCATTCACGGTCGCCTTCCGACGGCCGAAATCCACCATCAAGTTTTTGAAGATGCGTTTTTCGCGCATCGGATATCCAGTACACGCGTCCGCGGGCGCCCGGTTCATCATACAACCGCTCCTGAATATAGGCCATTCTTTCGGCCGGAAAGCCACCTTTGTTGACTGGTTGCAGCTCCTCCAGATATCGCAGGGCCTCCGCCCGGCGCATGAACCGTCCCGAAGCCAGCTCGCCATGCGACGGGACAATCAGAAAGCGCGCTTCTTCGCCGGACTGGTTCACGATCTCGACGGCGGCGCCGCGTGCCTGGTCCATGTAAGGCCCTGCCTCGTCAATCTGCATCATGCTGGGACCGTTGTCGACCAGTATGGCGACGTGATCACTGCGCGCGGAAGCGCCCAGCCATCCGGCCACCTGGGAGGGAAGGAATGGCCGCGCCAGGGCAAGGGCCAGCATCGCCACAGCCATCACCCGCATGGCAAGAAGGAGGTATCGCTTCAGGTTGATGCGCCGGATCGTCGACTTTTGCAGCTCCTGGAAAAAAGCCAGTGTTGAAAATGCAATTTTCCGCGGTTTGCGCAAGTTTATCAGGTGGATGATGACCGGTATGGCGGCGGCTGCAAGCGCGGCCAGCAAGATTGGATTCAAAAAACTCATCCAAAAAGTGATATTTTATATAATTATGACGTTCTCTTTAAAACGCTGTGCCCGTCGGGGTATTTCCCAATACTTTCCTATGATAGCAAGATCCACGTTTCCGTTTCGATTTTTTTTCATTCCCCTGCTCTTTCTTGCCGCCTGCTCGCAGCATGCCGATGACCGGGAATGGTGGTCGGCCATACCAGAAGAAGTGCCGCTGGTCATGCTGTTTCATGATGCTGATGTCAGTACGGTGCTGCAGGACAGAAGGATGCTGGCCCTGGAAGAACTTTCCGATGTGCGCATCGGGATGATCTCGGACGTAACGGAGCAGGTCCAGGCACCGGTGACGCTCAAAGCCGTTGCACTCTATCCAAGCGGCACACATCAGCTCCAACCCCTCTTCATCATGGATGATCCGGGTACCGGCATCGGTCCCATCGCCACATCGTTTCGCAGGGAATTTGCGGAAAACAGCTACCGGTTCCACAATCAGGAGATTCACATCCTTCATCTGGGACGCCAAAAAATGTACGGGGCCCAGATCCGCGACCTGATTTTTCTCAGCCGGAACAGCGCCGCGGTGGAAACCAGCATCCTTGCTCTTTTCGGGGAGCATCCGGGAATCGGCGATATTGATGCGTCCCATGAGAACGGTTCTTACCTGCTTAATACGCCGCAGCTGGCAAAGTGGGTCAAACTGCTTGGCGCACCCCGCTACCTGCCGCGTTTATCCGGACTGTTTGAAGGTACCGGCCCGGCCTTGCTCTCGGTTTCGGACAACAGGTACGATGATCCGCTCTTCAAGGCAACACTGAGCGGCTCCATCCCGCTCACGGACACGGACGCATCCCCTTTTCTGAATACTTTTTCAGCCGCACCCGCCCCATCCGACCTGGATCGTTACATCCCTTTGGATGCTGCTTTTTTTGCCATTTTCCACCAGTCACCCGAAGTCCGGATTCCAGAGGACACTCCCCGGACCGGCCGGCTCGACTCGCTGCTGCTGTCGGACCCCGATCTTGTTGCCGAAATCCGGGGCACCCTGGCTCGCCCAACCGCCTTACTTGCGTTTGAAGCAAGCGGTTTCCTTTCCGTCGGTGAGCATATGTATCTGCGCCGGCTGGAAGATCCGGCAGGTTTCCAGCGGATCCTTCGCAATCTGCAACGGGATGGATTCGCAGAGGAGAGCAATGACGTTTTTTACATCAACAGCAACGTGCTGGGACAGCTGCTGGGCGGACCGCAAAGCCGCCTCACCGATTTTTACGTACTTCGTTCGGCCAATGCGGCCGTAATCACCAAACGATCGGGACTCGCCCGGCGTGTCGATCAGGATCGCCGGCGGCGGACCGTTGTTTACTATGACGACGCCTATATGGAGGTGCGTGAACGTCATCCGGAATCGGTAAGCGCCTTTCTCTTTTCCCGCTCCGAGCGATTGCTCAATTATCTTGAGCCCATGCTCAACCCGGTCAACCATGCCCGCTTTCTGGGTTCACTCGCAGATGTGAATACCGTCAGCGTGGTACGCAGCGGAGACCGGCTATCCTTCCAGATGGATGTCTACGTAAGTGAGGATCGAACTGAGCCGGTCCGCAATGTATGGGTGTATGATTTGAGGGGATCCCGGATTACTGGAAAACCCCTGCTTGCCAACATCGGAGGCGGGGCACGCGACGAGATTCTTGTTGCAACCGAAAGCAACCATATTTACGGTATTGCCGCCGACGGCACAGGGTTCCTCGAGATCAATACAGGCAACGACCGCCCTGTCGGGTCACCGCTGGTTTATGACTGGTATGCCAACAAGCAATACGCCATTATGATCGCCGCGGGAAACAAGATCTACGCCTGGAACAACCGGGGTATACCGCTTCCCAATTTTCCGGTCGCCATGGAGGAACGGATCACGACACCACTGACCCTGGCGGATGTGG
Organism: Rhodothermia bacterium; assembly: GCA_007122185.1. Next base: position 5,887 of record SKUI01000184.1, read on the forward strand.
CCCGTGACGGCCGGCCGGAAATGATCGTGACTACGGCTGACCGCAAGGTGCATGTGCTGGATCAGCGGGGCCGCAACATCCAGGGATGGCCGCAGGATGTGAACGTCCAGGTCACACAGCAACCCGTCTTTAGTGAATTTGGAGGAGAACAAAGTGTGTGGATCACGGCAGGAAACGGTCTTTTCGCATTCTCACCGCGCGGAAACCTGCGCATTGGCTTTCCGGTTTTCATTGAGTCCGATCTGGGTCCGGTCACGTTCCACGGGAACCGCATCCTCGCTGGTGCTTCAGATGGACATTTGTACGCTATTGGACGCGAACCGTTTTTCGCCGATTCGCTGGTAGTTTCGCTGGACAACAACGGACCTGCACTGGATCCGGACCCGGACAACAGATCTGCAACTTCCGGTTCGGGAAGTTCGGGAAGTTTTCATGTGCGCCGGGTCTACGTCGGCAATGCGCCGATTATCAATGCGCCGATCGTTCAAACCCTGACCATCGATCATGATAACGGTCAGCGCATCCGTGAACGGATGATCGGTGTGCAGACCCAGAATGGCAACCTTTTTCTGCTTAGTGAAGCCGGACATCTCCGGATGACACGGAATATGGGCCAGCCGGCCGCTTCCTACGACAACATGATGATCACCGACCTGAATGGCAACGGTAAAACCGACATGGCCGGCGTTTCTGCCAATGGCCGTGTCTATGCCTGGCAGGTGGAATCGGGCGAGCAGGTTCCGGACCTCCCCTCTGCGTCCATGCGCTACCCGATCGTAAACGATATCCTCGGAAACGGTGATAAAGAGCTTATCGGACAGACCAGGGATGGCTTGCGGTGCTGGTCTTTCCGACAGCCCTGAGCCGGCTCACCCGCCACAAGATTGCTGTAAGGTGCACGGAACAACAGGCAGCGTGCCATTTAACCGGGTGGATACAGTCCGTCAACCGGGCGGATACTGTCTGTCAGCCGGATGAGTCCTGCAACAAATTACGCAGCGCCTTGCCGACCTGCTCATAGTTGAAGCGGAACCCCTTCTCTGTGATTTTCTCGGGGATTACTC
>SKUI01000028.1 GCA_007122185.1 Rhodothermia bacterium
CAGCCAGTCTATGGACAGCCAGTCTGAAGCCCTGAAACTGGACCTGCTCTACATCGATCCATCGCGGCGCCCCGGTGGAAAGCGTGTCCTGTCACTTCAAGACAGTGAACCCGACGTGACGCGCCACCTCGCGCTGATCCGCTCCTCCGCGTACCGCTACCTTGTCAAGCTTTCACCCATGATGGATCCGGTGGATGCGGCCCGCACCCTGGAAGACTGTGTCAGCGTGACCGCCGTCTCGGTGGTTGGCGAACTCAAGGAGCTGCTGGCGGACTGCGTCCCCGCCCAGGATCGCGATGCCGCCGCCCGACGGCCGGATCCGGTTTTTCGGGCCGTGATGATTGACGCTTCGGGAGGTGAACGGTTCCGTTTCAGCAGCGATCTTAATGATAACGCACAAGAAGCCGGCCCGGACGCGGATAACGGATTTGGTGGTGATGCCGGCACGCTGCTTTTCGAACCCGATGCCGCGCTGTTCAAGATGCGGCTTATCGAGGAGGTTGCACGCCGCTACGGCCTTGACCGCATCCACCCGGGAATCGGATACCTCACCAACGGGCAGTTGCCAACTCCATCCGGACAACCAACTTCAACCGGTCCGCCAACCCCATCCACTCCCGAGTCTTTCCCAGGCAAGGTCTTTCGAATCCGCGGAACATTGCCCTTCAAACCGCGTCACCTGAAGAAATGGCTGGAAGAGGCCGGGCTGACCAGGGTGCACATCCATCAGCGCGGTTTTTCCCACACGGTCGATCAGCTGTACAAGAAACTGGGTTGCCGGATGGGGGAGGATGCGCACCTGTTTGCCACAATGACTCACGACGGGCAGAGAGTGGTTATCGTGGCCGACCGGATCGGCTGAACATGGCCGGATTCAATGCCCCTGCATTGGTACATTTGTGATTTACGCTTTGTGATTTCGGGGCTTTAGGTATTCCCGTGAATGTCCTATTATGCGGGATATCTGTCCACATTTCAATTGATTTTAAAACAGCATATTCATGAAAGGTATTGTACTTGCCGGGGGTACCGGCTCGCGGCTCTATCCGCTTACCAAGGTCACCAACAAGCACCTGCTTCCGGTCGGATCCAAACCGATGATCTACTATCCCATCGAGAAACTGACCGGTGCCGGCATCCAGGAGATCCTGATCGTCACCGGAACCGAGCACATGGGCGATGTGGTGAGCCTGCTGGGATCCGGGAAGGATTTCGGGTGCCGTTTCACCTACAAGGTGCAGGATGAGGCGGGCGGCATTGCCCAGGCGCTCGGACTGGCCGAAAACTTTGCCGGGGGCGACACCATGACGGTGATCCTGGGCGACAACGTGTTCAAGGATGACCTGGCCGATGCCGTGGCGGGTTATCCCGGCGAGGGCGCGTCGATCATGCTCAAGGAGGTTGGGGATCCCACGCGCTACGGGGTGGCGGAGCTGGACGGCAACAAGATCGTCGGCATTGAGGAGAAGCCGGTCCGTCCCAAATCCAATCTGTGCGTGACCGGCGTCTACATGTACGATGCCCGGGTTTTTGATTACATCCGGACCCTCAAACCATCCGGCCGCGGCGAGCTCGAGATCACCGATGTGAACAACCACTACATCAGCGAGGGTATGATGCAGTTCAGTGTGATGAAAGGGTGGTGGACCGATGCGGGTACGTTTGAATCACTGCGGCATGCCAACGAACTGGTGCACCGGATGGATGAATCCTGAATCCACAAGTAACGAAAGCACCGGAATGGATGGCAAGGGGATGGGTGTAATCAGAAAAGATGGCATGGGAATCACGAATTTGATGCAAGGCAACAAGGATATGACCTGAATGGAAGGGATGAAGAATATAAAGTGGATGGTTCTGGGCGCGTCGGGACAGTTGGGACAGGAGTGGGTCCTGGCCCTTGAGCGGGACGGGGAGGATGTGTACGGCCTCTCCCGAAAGGATCTGGATATCGCGCGCATGGATGATGTAAAGCGGGTCGTGGAGGAAATCAAGCCCGATATCATCATCAACTGCGCCGCCTACACCAAAGTGGACCAGGCCGAGGTCGAAACCGAACTTGCCGAAGCGGTCAATATCCACGCACCCGGAATCCTGGGCCGCGTCACGGCCGCGGCCGGCATCCTGCTGGTGCACTATTCCACGGATTACGTGTTCCCCGGTATGGAGGAACACCGCCACCAGTACCCGGATGGCTATCCGGAGAGTTTTCCACCGGATCCGGTCAATGCCTACGGCAGCACAAAATGGCTGGGTGAGCAGCAGATACGGGCGCAAAGCGGGAATCATCTGATCATCCGGATATCCTGGCTGTGCGGACGGTACGGCAGCAACTTCATCAGCACCATGCTCCGGCTGGCCGGCGAACGCGACCGGCTCAGAGTGGTCAACGATCAGTATGGCTGCCCGACGTTTACGGAAGCGGTGGTCCACAACACCCGTGTCCTCATAGAAAATAACATAAGGGGCACGATCCACCTTTCCTCTGGCGGGGTGACGACCTGGCACGATTTCGCCCGTGAAATATTCCGTCTCAGCGGGACAAAAGTGGCTCTGGAACCCATTCCGACTTCCGAATACCCCACCCCGGCCAACCGTCCGAAATGGTCGCGGCTCGACATTAGGCAATTGGCTGGTGTCCCCGGAACACGTATTTTACCATGGCAGGAGGAACTGGAACGGTTCCTCAGCCAAATCTGACCGGCACGGAATGGTGCCGAACCAAGTCACTACCGTATCTGATCAACACATTACCGTACCTAATCAACGCAGCACCGGAAAGCACTATGGAATTCATCCCGACCGAGCTGGAGGATGTGATCGTCATCCGGCCGATGATTTTTGAAGACAAGCGGGGTTTTTTCACCGAAACCTTTCGGCTGAACAAGTTTCACAAAGCGGGTATCCGCAAGCCGTTTGTGCAGGACAATCTGTCGCGTTCGGTAAAGGGCACGCTGCGGGGGCTGCACTACCAGATCGTCAATCCCCAGGCCAAGCTGGTGATGGTGACCCAAGGGGAGATCCTCGATGTGGCGGTTGACATCCGCCGGCACTCCCCCAATTTCGGCAAGTACGTGAGCCGGCGGCTTTCCGAGGAGAACAAGGAGATGCTCTATATTCCGGAAGGTTTTGCGCACGGTTTTTTTGTAATTTCCGAACGGGCGACATTTCTGTACAAGTGCTCGGACTATTACAATCCGGCAGGAGAGCGGGGCATTCGATGGAACGACCCCCGGATCGGAATCGACTGGCTTGACAGCGATCCCGTCCTTTCGGATAAGGACAGCAATCTTCCACTGCTATCCGAGCTGGATGAAATGGACATCCCGAAATGACCCGTCCATAAAAAATAAAGAATATGATATGGCCATGACGGCTTTCCGTCACACAGAAGCATGATTATAACCGTCAAGGACATTGCATCTGACGCCAGAACCGAAGGTCACGAAGTGCAATATAGATTATAAAAATATGAAATTATTAATAACTGGTGGAGCTGGATTTATAGGTTCCAACCTGATACTTTTTCTATTATCGCGGCGCGATAATATCAGCATTCTGAACCTGGACAAGCTCACATATGCATCGGATCTGAGCTATCTCAAACCTGTGGAAAATGATCAGCGCTATCGCTTCGTTCAGGCGGATCTGGTCGATCGTGACGCAGTCCGGGAAATTGTCAGGGATTACCGTCCCGATGGCGTGATGCACCTGGCGGCCGAGTCGCACGTCGACAACTCCATTACCGGTCCTGAGCCGTTTGTGATGTCCAATCTGGTGGGCACCTTCAACATACTGGAGGAGTGCCGGCAATTCTGGCTTGAGGATCCCAACGGTTACGCGGACAAGCGGTTCCTCCACGTCTCCACAGACGAGGTCTATGGCTCGCTTGGCAGGCAGGGGGCATTTACGGAGAGGACGCCCTATGCGCCCAACTCCCCGTACTCCGCCACCAAGGCCGGCAGTGATTTCCTGGTGCGATCCTATTTCAAAACGTTCAATATGAACGTGGTTACTACCAACTGCTCCAATAACTTCGGTCCGCATCAGCATGATGAAAAGCTGATACCTACGGTAATCCGAAAAGCGCTGGGCCACGAACCGATTCCGGTCTACGGCAAGGGTGAAAATGTCCGGGACTGGCTCTATGTGACAGATCACTGCAATGCGATCCTGGGTGTGTTTGAGAAGGGGCATGTCGGCGAGACCTATATTGTGGGCGGACACAATGAGTGGCGCAACATCGACCTGGTGCGGCTGATGTGTGACATCCTGAACGATCTGGTGGGCGAAGGGCCGGAGGGTGACTACAAGAACCTGATTACTTTTGTCACCGACCGGGCCGGACACGATCTGCGCTACGCCATCGATCCGACCAAGATCCAGACGGAAATCGGCTGGAAACCGGAGATGAAATTCGAGGAACAACTCCGGGAAACCCTCGCCTGGTACGCCGGCAGGTACGGCAAGTGATGTCCGGAACAGGTTCTGGCGGCGTTCAACCGGAGGAACCAAATCTGTGGTGGTCAAAGCGACGCAAATTTCAATAAAACCTACATCTGAAAATTCTGGGAGCAGATACATGGCACGAAAATTCTGGCTCATGAAATCCGAGCCCAACGAGTTCAGCATTGATGACCTTATTGGGATGAAAAACGGTACGGCCCACTGGGACGGCATCCGCAACTATCAGGCGCGCAATTTCATGCGCGACGAGATGCAGGTGGGTGACGGCGTTTTTTTCTATCATTCCAATGCCAATCCGCTCGCCATCGTTGGAACCATGAATGTGGCCGGCGAACCCTATCCCGATCCCACGCAATTCGATCCGGATTCCAAATACTTCGATCCCAAGAGTTCAAAAGAGAACCCGCGCTGGATGCTGGTGGATGTGCAGTTCACCGCCAAGTTTGATCCGCCGGTGCTTCGGGAAAACCTGCGTGAGACGCCCGGCCTTGAGGACATGATGCTTCTCAAAAAGGGCAGCCGGCTATCCATCCAGCCGGTGACCGAACAGGAGTGGAAAATCATTCACGAGCTGGCCGGGGTGGATCCGAAATGAATAAAAAGGGGAATGACATAGAACATACCGAAAAGCTGCTGATACGTACGCGCGGCATTCTGCCGATTCAGCATCTCAAGCTGTTGCGCGACTCCGGCGTACTCCGATCGTCTGAGGATTATCCCATCCAGGATGACCAGTTTCAGCCCAATTCGGTGGATTTACGGCTTGGGACCACGGCCTATCGCGTTCGCTGCAGCTTTCTGCCTGAGAACGAGACGGTCGAAAGCAAACTTCAGCGGCTTTCGCAGCACACCATCGACATCCGTGAGGGAGCGGTGCTGGAACAGAACTGCACTTACCTGATTCCGCTGCTGGAAGAGTTGTATCTGCCGATGACCGGCCGCATGATCCCGGCTCAGACAACTTCGCTCGCCCTGCAGACCGAGGAGCCGCTATCGGCCAAGGCCAATCCGAAAAGCAGTACGGGACGGCTGGATATATTCACTCGCCTGATCACCGATTTCAGTCACCGTTTCGAGGAGATCGGACCCGGTTACCAGGGCCGGCTCTATCTGGAAGTGGTGCCCAAATCTTTCCCGATTCGGATCCGTACCGGCCAGCGCCTGAATCAGTTGCGCATCCGGCACGGCAACGCGATGCTCTCCGACCAGGACATCCTGCATACACACCTCAAAGATCCTATTTTGTATGATGAACAGGGCAAGCCGCTGCCGCTCGACCAGCTCAATGTAAAAGACGGCCTCTTCATGCGGGTGAGCCTGCACGGTGAGGAGGGCGAGATCGTCGGTTACAAGGCCAAGAAGCACCGCGACCTGATCGACCTGGAGAAGACGGGTGAGTACCGTGTGCATGCTTTCTGGGACCCGATTTATGCCCAGAAGGATGATTACATGATCCTGGAGCCGGAAGCCTTCTACATTTTTGCTTCCAAAGAGCGCTGCCGCATTCCACGGCACCTGGCAGCCGAGATGGTGCCCTACGACACGGGATCCGGGGAGCTGCGCACCCATTATGCCGGCTTTTTTGACAGCGGATTCGGCGGGGAAATAGCCGACGGCGGTGCCCGTGCCGTGCTGGAGGTGCGTTCGCACGATGTTCCGTTTCTTGTGGAGGACGGCCAGACGTTCTTCCGCATGGTTTTTGAACCAAATACGGCCACACCCGATTATGTTTACGGTGAGGACCTGAAAAGCAATTACCAGGGTCAGTCACTCAAGCTAGGCAAGCATTTTCGCGACCCCTGAAGTACAGCCAGTGGACTTATGCATGGCAAGGTGGCACAAACGGATGCAAAGCCGAGAGCAGATACGACGACGTTAGCAGATACGGCGACGTTAGCAGATACGGCGCCGGGAGCGGGTGCGGCGCCGGGAGCGGGTGCGGCGCCGGGAGCAGGGCACAAGCCGTATCCACCAGAAAAATACAACCTGAAACAAAAATTTGTCAGATGATGGATGAACATTTCCTTTTTTACGTACCGCCGGGACAGATCAAACACGACCGGCTGCAGTTTACTGAAGATGAGGCGCACCATATTGCCAGGGTGCTGAGGAAACAGCCGGGAGATGTGGTTCAGGTTACCGATGGTGTGGGCAACACGATGGATGTGAAGCTGATTGTGGTGGACAAGAAGAAAGTGGCGGGAGAGGTAGTTGCCACCTACCTCACACCTGCCGAACCCGACCGGATCCTGGCTATGGGTGTGATCAGGCAGCGCGAACGGCTGGAGTTTGCTATCGAGAAGGCCGTGGAACTGGGTGTGACGAAAATCGTGCTGGTCCATTCCGAACATGCGGGAAGGATGGAGCTCAAGCCAAAGCGCATTGACAAGACCATGATCGCTGCTATCAAACAGAGCCGCCGTCCGTGGCTTCCGGCGTGGGAAG
>SKUI01000128.1 GCA_007122185.1 Rhodothermia bacterium
AAGAACTCGCCGCCTCGCGTGGACACACCATCGAGCAGCTTGTCGTCAAACCCACCATCGGCAACCTGATCCTCTGGCGAAGCACCTACATTTCCGGCGACACGGTCCATGTGGATGCGGTTCGTTCCGGTATTTTCAACCCGCCGCACATCTACACGGGTGACGCCGCACCGCTGATCATCCCCGGGCAGGACTTCGCCCGCTGGAAAGGGACCACGTTGTATGGCGACATCCTCCGCTTCCGACGTTTCTCCGATGGCTACCTGATCCATCACCCTGACAAGCCCGATATCATCGGCGATGCCCGCTACTCCATGATCCCCAACGGTCTCACACCGCTATGGGGGATCCGTGCCGACACGACCCAGCCCGACCGCCACGTCCCCTTCCTCAACTTCCGGGATGCCGGGAGTGATGTCCGTGAAGAATTTGTCCGACAGCTTACCGGCAATTAAAGCATCCCTCGGACGCAGCGCGGTCGGAGTTTGACCTTTCCGGAAAATGGAATTGGAACATTTTTTCTGTAACAAATCGGCCCTAAGAAACTCCTATTAATACTGGATTTGTGATTCGGGCAGCACCATCGGGACACAACCCTGCTTCCGACCGGCATGAGTTGAAGTGCTGCATATTTCTCCAGTACCGCAGTTGTTGTGCACGACGCATTGTTTTCTGACACCCAGACTCCGGAACTCCATGAGAATCAATGTCCATGCCCACGTATTCAACTTTCCATCCATACTGACAAAGGAGACCATCCTGCTGCTGTCGCACCGGCTGACCGGACGCAATCTGCCGGAGCCGCTCCGGGACGCCCTCCTCTCGTACCTGCGCACCCGTCGCAAAAGCCGTCCGGGCGACATCTCGTTCGACGACTTCCACCGGACCATCCGCGGCACCCGTCTTTTCAACCGGCTCATACCGAAACGCCTCCGTAGCTTTTTTGACCGCCATCTTGATCTCCCGCCCTCTTCAGAGACAACCGCCGCCCTGACGAGTCTGCTGGAAGCTACCCTCATCGACCGGCATCAGGCCTCGTCTTCCGACGTGATCAATGCCTTCGAATGGCTCCGTATCGGCTTCATGAAGCGCATCGATGACGTCACCGACGACCTCGTCACGCACATGGACGACGAAGACGTGACCGTGGTCCTGCCCATGGATATCATCGACAGGAAAGCCGGCAAGCGAGAGCGAGCGCTTTTCCTGAAACAGCTTGAGGATACGAAACGGCAGGCGTTGCGGTATCCCGGACGCATCCTCCCTTTTGCCAAGGTGAACCCTGTGCGCACGGACAGTTTCCACGTGATGCGCGAAACGCTTCACAGTGGCGCATGTATCGGACTGAAACTCTACCCCTCCCTCGGATATCCGGTGCACGGGAGTATCATGGAGGATACGCTTCGCTATTGTGAAAAGGAGTCGGTTCCTGTCTTGCTGCATTGCAACGACAGCGGGTTTCGTAAAAGCCGGAAAGATTCGCAGTACTGCAATCCGCGCGAGTGGATTCCCGTACTGGACACTCATTCCAATCTGAAGGTCTGTTTCGCACATTTCGGTGGACAGTCGCAGGATGGCAAGCCGGTCTGGACCGCACCCGAACTCCCGCAGGACAGCTGGGCTGTTGCCATCCTCGAACTCATGGAACACTATCCGGGACGTGTGTTCGCGGACGTGTCCTTCCACACAGAACAAAACGCCACACCGGAGGAGACGGAAAACTACCGGAAGAATCTGGTCGCCGTCCTCTCCGACGAGCGGTATTGCGACCATGTGCTTTGGGGCACGGATTACCACCTGCTGCGTATGGAAGCCACTGATACCGACTATTCCGATACGTTTCACACTCTTCTCGGTGATGAGCTTTTCACCCGTATTACGAATCAGAACCCGGCATCGTTTCTGGGGTTGCCACTGCTTGGACGACCCGCCGAGGCCAACATTATCCGGCACATCAAATGGCTGGCCGCCAATCATGCCCGGGCCGTCCGGGGCAGACCTGCCGCATGGCTGCGTGATCATCCCGACGGCGCCGCCATCCGCGGTGGCAACGGACAGGCCTCCTCCGACGGACCCGCCTGGGACAGCAACAACCGCATCCACACGACCCTCTTCAATTTTTTGTGGAACAACCGGCATCCGGCGTACCTGAGCGAACGCATGAAGCGGCTGCTGCGGGAGCAGGGCGATGCGCCTGTCAAACTTTTCGAGGCAGTCGGACGGCTGCCCGTCGGTGAGTTGACGTTCCACAGTGATCCGCTTGGCGATCAGACAGACCGCAATCATGCTATCCGCAGTTTTGCCAACCGGATCCATGTCTGGTATTCCGCGATTTCCTCTTTTGAAAAGAGTGAAACAAACGAGGCAGCCTATCTGAGAAAGATGGTCACCACCTGTTCCGACCCCTCCGTGACCATTCCAAAAATCGCCGAGGTCATGGAACTCTTCTTCCGGGTAAAACCTGAACTGGAGATCGAAACATGAGCCACAGCCAAATCAGTAGGACAGCGTCCCCGCAAACCGGAATCCGGTCAAGGGAACGGCATTTTCTGTTCCTGACTCTGTTCCTGACCCTGGCCCTCCCGTCAACGGCATTCCCCTCTTCTATCGGAGCAATTCAAAACGAGGAGGACCGGATTTCTCCCTACACCACCCGCTTTACCTTTGACATTCCGGTGGTGGCTGCTTCCGACGACTTCTCCAGTGTGACTGCCGGAGCCGCCTGGAACCTCGAAGTGAGCCGGCTGCTTTCTGTTTTGGGCCGACGGAGCCTGAGATCCGGCATCCTGGCAAGTGATGGCAATTTTAATTTTCAAAGCACTGGCGCGTGGCTTCTGGATGGAGATCTGAACCGTCAGCCGCTCACGGCGCGGTTTCATCTGGATGCCGGGTTCGAGCTGATTCCACATCCACCAGAAGACATACCGACCGACCTGTTCATCGATGACTCACCGCCTCCCCGCTGGCGGATCGGCAACGTGCGGTATCACTACCGCGCGGCCCTCACACTGGAGTCCGGAGCGGAAACCGGGCAGTCATTCGATGACGTATTTATCACGGCCGGAGCCGGATTGCGGCTCCTGAATCTCTCCCGCACGGGCTGGAGCGGATGGATGCCCAGCGCGTACATTATGTATGAGGGCGTGTTCCTTGTTTCTGAGGATCGGGTTCTGGAAACAGGCGGGGATACGGCCGACCGTTTCCGCCGCCTGCGCATTGTGTACCGCCATCAGCTGGATCTCGGGACCCTGGGCCTGTCCGGCTTCACGCTAGCCGGCGGATTCCAGTTCACCCACGACTCCGGACAACCCGCAACGTTCCGTGACGAGGGGCTGCATTCGCGTTTTGGTTGGACTGCCGACCTCTCACGGGCCATCCGGTGGCAGGGCCGCAACGGTCGTCCCGGCCGGATCGACCTGTTTGTGCGGCATTCCGGCGGACGCATCGCCCCGCTGGTTACATCCGACCGGACGTTCCTTGTGGGATTGAGGCTCCCGTATTCCCGTTAACCCTTCAATAGAGGCAGCTTCCCCCTTTTTTGATCACATCACCCGGCAAATCATCAATCCATCCACAGGCATCTTCATCAGAACAACCTCCCGGACCTGTTCCTGATTTTCAGTCCATATCCAATCCCAAATCCAAACCCGAATCCGTATCCAAGCCCGAATCCGTATTACATACCCGAACCCAAATTCAAATCCAAACCCTGATATCCCGCGCCATGAACCGAATCAAAGCCCCCTTCTACCCGATCATCTACGTCCGCGGTTTTGCAATGACCCAATCGGCCATCGAAGAAACCGTTGCCACGCCCTACATGGGGTTCAACCTCGGCAGCACGAAAATCCGACAGGAGTGGGACGGCGAGGTGGTCCGGCATATCTTCGAATCGCCGCTCATCCGTTTGATGAAAGAGTACGGTTACGTGGACAACTACACCGATGGCGTTGAAAACGAGGGACGTATCCCCCCGAAAAGTGTCATTATTCATCGCTATTACGAGCGGGCTGACCGTGATATCGGCACCGGGGAAGGGGCGCCGTCCATCGAAGAGGCGGCAGAGGAGCTCAGCCGGTTGATTCTGAAGACAAGGGAGCAGGTGTGCGGTGATGACGCGGAAGAGCGCGATCGGTTCCGGGTTCATTTGGTGGCGCACTCGATGGGCGGACTCATCGTGCGCTGCCTGCTGCAAAACAAAAATATCGGCACGCCGGAAGCAAAAAAACTGGTGGACAAAGTGTTCACCTACGGCACTCCGCACAACGGCATCGAAATACGCGGGGTAAATGTGCCCAGGTTCCTGGGCGGGTGGGACATCAACAACTTCAACCGGCGCCGCATTGCCGAATATCTGCAGCTGCCGAAACATGACCGGGTGGATACGCTCAATGGCTCTTTCCCGGAATCGCGCTTCTTCTGCCACGTCGGGTGCAACCACACGGACTACAACCTGTCGCGGCTGGCCGTGGGGCCTATGAGCGACGGACTGGTTCTCATCAAAAACGCAAGCATCCAGGGCGCACCGCGTGTCTACACGAATCACAGCCACAGTGGCCACTATGGCCTGGTTAACTCCGAGGAAGGGTACCAAAACCTGACCCGCTTCCTGTTCGGAAATGTCATGGTAAGAGGTGTTTTGGAAGTCGAAGAGCTGCCTCTGCCGCCCTCGGTCCGGAAGGCCTACGAATCGGGTCGGCAGATCAGGGCTTCCTATTTTTTCGAGTCGACGGTGATGCCACGGGGAGGACGATTCCGCCTGAGCGATCGCCGCACGGAGACGAATTCTGCCATTTTCCGCAAGTTTGATGATCTTTTTCCCGGGGAAAAAGCATCCGGCAACAGTGGATCGGATGACACAAATGCAAAAATGCCGGTCCTGTTCAGCGTATTTCTGGATACGACCAAAATCGAGGCCGGTCGCACTCTGGTCATCACGGTGGACTTGTCCGTCCGATCCACCGAATTCCGTATCAGCGGCAATCTGTTCACAAGTCAGCGCATACCGGAAGAAAACCTGTTCCGGGAGAAGGTCACACTGCATGCTACGAGGACCGGTGAAAAATGGCGGCTCAGATATAACCTGACGGATGAGGAATGGGGCGAAAACAGGGGTCACACCGCCGGGCTTGCCAACGGGACTCTTGCCATTCCGCTCACATCCCGTAAAGGATTCCGCGGCAAACTGCTGGTCAAACCTGAAGAGGTACGTTGACGCGCAAAAAAAGGCTTCAGATTAATAAAATTTAAGAAATCATTTATGGTGGATATATTATATTGCATCGAAGTTTATCTACCTACTTTACCATGCAAAGTAAGAAGCCCGGCGTATACGTACATGAAATATCAACCCTGCGGCTATCAGTAGCTGGTGTAGAGACGGCGATACCCGCCTTTGTCGGATACACCGAAAAAGCCGAGAGGGTCGGGGATGGTGCGTCCCTGCACATGCAGGCGATGCGCATTACCTCTTTCCGTGAATTCCGGGAAATGTACGGCGGCCCCAAGCCCGAACGCTTCTCTTTCACCATCACTGATACCTACAACAGCAGGGGAGAGCTTTCCAACAGGCAGTTCGTATCAAAAATCCATCCCGATACCCTTTCCCCCTACAAGCTTTTCTACAGTCTTCAATTGTACTTCAGCAATGGCGGAGGTCCGTGTTATATCGTCTCAGTAGGAGGGTATCATGATGACATCATGCAAGGAAGCACGGAAGATGGCACCGGATTGCTGGGTGGGGTCAGGGTGCTGGAGCATCTAAAAGAACCAACCCTGCTGGTATTTCCTGACGCTGTATCTCTGAACACAGTCAAGGAGTACGGTGCGGTGGCAAAAGAAGCGCTGGCTCAATGCAAAAGATGCCGCAACAGGTTCACCATTCTTGACAAATACGACAAAAAGACCAACCTGAGCCAGTTCCGCCAGTCACTCGGCTCGTCCTATCTCGAATACGGCGCCGCCTACTACCCCTACCTGCGTTCCACATTTAATTTTGAAGTGGATAAAAGCTCCGACGATATCCAGCACATCATCAAAGGAGCGCCACCTGAAATTGCCGTTGATTATGGGGATGTCCGGGATATGTCAGAAATGGAAGTAAAACACCCGCAGATATTCCGGTCACTTCTTGCAACCACGCGAAGGGAATATGTGGTAATCCCGCCCTCCGGGGCTCTTGCCGGAATATTTGTAAAAGTGGATCGCAACCGTGGTGTGTGGAAAGCTCCTGCCAACATCATGATCAGTGCCGTCCTGGAGCCCACCACTCCGATTACCGGTGTTATGCAGGCCCATTTGAACGTCGATGCGGCAGAAGGAAAATCCATCAATGCCATTCGCTCTTTTCACGGTCGCGGCACCCTGGTTTGGGGTGCACGAACACTCGCAGGCAACGACAATGAGTGGCGCTACATCCCGGTCCGGCGACTGGCCATGTATATCGAAGAATCGGTCCGCAATGCAACCCAATTTGTGGTCAATGAGCCCAACAACAATCGGGTATGGCTGCGTGTGCGCATCATGATAGAACAGTTCCTGGCCGAGTTATGGCATGCGGGCGCTCTTGCAGGAACCGCACAGTCCGATGCCTTTTTTGTACGCGTCGGTCTCGGTGAGAGCATGTCGACGCAGGATGTCGACCAGAGCCGTCTGATCATTGAGATCGGCATAGCTGCCATGCGCCCTTCGGAGTTCAGCATTATCAGAGTTACACATCAACTCGAAAAAAACTGATCCGAAACACCCCTGCGTCCGGCCGAAAATATTCCTGAGCTCCGGACAATAACACACCAACAAAGAGGTGCCGACCATGGATACCGCAACCATCACTTACAATGCCTCTGACCTCGATCGCGAAATG
>SKUI01000003.1 GCA_007122185.1 Rhodothermia bacterium
ACCGGGCACTCGGCTACGCAAGCGTCGCAATCGATGCAGTCATCGGGATGGATTACAAGAAAATTGGGACCTTCACGGAAAGCGTCTACCGGACAAACGGCAACACAGTCCGTGTATTTACAATTGATGCAGGGTTCGGCTACTACGTAAGTCATGCTTTTATTCCTTGCTTGGTTACTAATTTCGTGTGATGTGCAACTTCAAAAAAAATCTCAGATTACATTAATTACCTCCTGAATTACAGATCAAATTATCTGAAAAATAACTCAGATTCAATCCAAATAGAGACCTGAAACCTTTTGATAACATGACCAAAGGCCGATTAACGGCTTTCTGCGGCGCGTGCTATTTCCGGATGAGATGATGTACCTCCCTGAGCGAACCGTCGTTGGGTGCCGGCTCCAGGTCCAGCAGGTAGCAGATCATCTCGTAAATGTGGACCAGCTCAAACGGTCCGACGCGTTTGCCTTCGTGGAAATCCGGTCCGCGTGCCAGAAATATGGTTCGCATTTCGGGCTCCCTGTGATCCCAGCCATGAGCGCCGGCCAGCACTCCCCTGCGCTCAAAAAAGGACCGGCTGGTGATAGTCCAGGGCAAATCAGCCACCATTATGATTTCCGGAGTGCGGCGGTGATTGCCGATGCGGTATGCTTCGGGCAGTTCCTCGAGATAGTAGACACGGTAGTTATCCTCGGCTTCCTTGAGCAGATTGTATACCATTTCCCGCTTGCCTTCGGCGGGACGTATCATCGATACCGGACCCCATCCGACGACGCGCACATCCTCCAGGTCGATAATCTCATCCAGAAGAATCACTTTCTCCTCGGAAGGAGCTGCCATCCCGTGATCCGAGACAATGATAAGATTGGTCGAATCCCAGAGGCCAGTCCGCTCCAGTTCCGATATAAAATAGCCGAAATCGGCATCCATATCGGCAATGGCCCGGGTGACTTCCTCGCTGTCGGGACCGTGCCGGTGTCCCTCGGAATCGATACGGCTGAAATAGAGCGTGATGAAATCGGGACGGGTCTCGTCCTCCAGGGAAAGCCAGGTGATGACCGAGTCGATGCGCTGTTCATGAGGTAGCCGGCTGTCGTAGTCATTCCAACGGGTTGGACGTACGCCGGAAATTTCGGCTTCGCTGCCGACCCAGAACATGGAGGCGGTGCGCACTCCCTGGTTCTCTGCTGTCACCCAGAGCGGCTCGCCCTCGTACCATCGTCCCTTGACCAGTTCTTCCCTGTTCCCCAGGCTGAACGTCACCTCCCACTCCGGATCGTACATCGTGTTGGACAGGATCCCGTGGTTTTCAGGGTACAATCCGGTTACAATGGAGTAGTGGTTGGTGAATGTCAGTGTGGGGAACACGGGGATCAGATAGTCCGCGAGAACCCCCTCCTGTATAAGCCGGTCAAAATGCGGGGTTTCGGTCCGCTCAAAATAGTCAGGTTTGAAACCGTCGACAGAGATCAGAACAACGGCGTTTCGTTCCTGTGCTGACGCGGAGATAGTGATGGAAAGTGCGAACAGCAGGACCGCCAGCCGCCTCGAAGATATAATCATGATTAGGTATGTTAACGGTTGCGGATGTAGTTATAGGTGAAAATCGAAAAGAAACAGTTATCCGTGTGTGTTGTCATAAGTCCGCAAGATATCCGAAGTTTCAATCAGAGGATTCGAAATTCAATGACAACGTCCATTCCGGGGAGTGGTACTTTCTCATTTCGGGATGCCTGCCCCGGTTTATCCACAAGATTTATTGACTCTATTGTCACGCATAATGGAATATAGTATCTTTTTTTACTGCTTTTGACGTGTTGTTCTATCCCGAATTTCATCTGTTTAAATCAATTTAGATTTCGCTTACGCGTTTCACTGGGCACTACGTGACCTTCGGTTCTATGGTCAGAATGATCTCACATGACAGGATGTAATCATGCTCCTGTGTGTCAGCCGGAGGCTGTCATGTTCGGTTCATGTGCTTCCGTCGGCGACAGATACGGTTGGAAATCTTTGTCAAACTATTGTTTATTCCAGATACATCAACTCATTAAACAAAATCAACTAACCAAAAAACTACTACCACTATGAAAAAGCTTTTATTACTTCTGATCCTAACCACATTTTTTGCAGTTTCAGCGGATGCCCAGGGAACGCAAAGAAGCAAGGGACTGGGCGCAATAATAGGTGACCCGACCGGTGTGAGTGCCTCTTTATGGACATCAAACTCCAACGCATTCAGTGCCGGGGCAGCGTGGCATTTTGTAGGCGATTCGTCGTTGCACCTGCACGTGGACTATCTCTTCTACCGATTCGACATTATTGATGTCACCAAAGGCGATCTTCCGGTTTATTTCGGTCTGGGTGGCCGGGTACGGTTTGACAATGAGGACAAATTCGGGGTGCGTTTTCCGCTCGGAATTGCCTATCACTTCGAAAATGATCCGCTGGAGCTCTTCCTGGAGATTGCCCCTGTGCTTGACCTGGTTCCCGGAACCGGCATAACAGGCAACAGCGGTATCGGTATCCGCTACTACTTCTGACCCTGACAACCCCGCTTCATGTCGACAGCCGGCGCTGGAAAGAACCCGCGCCGGCATGACTATTTGCTGATCGTGATCAAATGCCATTCACTGAGAAGGGCCTTCCGTTTTCATCCGGACATATGGATGGTATGGCCTTCCCGGGCAAGTTCGGCGTGCATCTGGGAATCCTTTGCCATTTTCTTGACCTTCTCATCCACCTTCAGCAATTCATCATCCGTGAAATCAGGTCCAAAGTGCGTCAAAACGAGGTGTTTCACCCCATTCTTTTTGGCCCGCTCCACAACCAGCTCCCATGCCGAGTGACCCCGGTTTTCCATGGACCGGTACTCTTCAAGATCATATTGCGCATTGTGGATAAGCAGGTCCGCTTCTGACACAAAAGCGTCGAACTGCTTGAGGTACGGAAGGTTCTTGCCCCTCATGCTGCTGTTTTCAAGCGTATTGAGTTCGTTATCCGGACAGAAAACAATTTTCTTTCTGCCGATTTCGAATTTGTAGATGGCCGTTTCAACCGGATGGTTGGCAGAGATATAGCGGACACTGTAACCTTCAAAATTTTGCCCTTCCCGCTTGATCGGATGATAATCCAGATGTGCCTTGAACATCTGTGAAGTGATAGGGGAATAGGTGTAGGAAACCTGATCCACCAGGACTTCCTTGGTTGAACCGGTAATCTGCTGCGGCATGTACACATCGAACTTGTTCCGCTCCGAAAAAAGGGGCTTGAAAAATGGGAAGCCCTGGATATGATCCCAATGTGGATGTGTGAGGAAGATGCGCCCGGTAACCGGCTCCTCTTCTTCGATCAACTGGCTGCCCAGATTTCGAATTCCTGTACCGGCATCCAGTATCAGCAACTGTTTTTGAGCAGGGACCTTTATCTGTACGCAGGTTGTGTTCCCGCCAAAATGCGAGAATTCCTTGCCCGGGCACGGGATCGATCCGCGAACCCCCCAGAAAGAAACCTGAATGGCATCACCCAGAACCTCCTCGATTTTTTCGGCAAGTTTGCTGTAAACCATCGGCTTATGAAAAAAATCCGTAACTCCCGCTTTTAGGGCGATATCTTTCTCGACCGGATAATCACGGCCCGTCAGCACCAGTATGGGAAGGTTTTCAAAGTTCTCATCCTCTTTCAGCTGCTTGCAAAGATGAAGCCCATTGCCGTCAGGGAAATGAAGGTCCATGATGATCAGGTCGGGCCTGATATCGTACACACTTTGAATTGCGCCCTCGAACGTATTATGCTGATAGAACTTGTATCCTTTTTTCCTGAGAAAGGAGCCGACCAGTTCGCAAAGCGTCAGATCGTCCTCAATCATAAGAATTTTCATTCCCCTTTCAGTCTTCGCCATATAGCCTATCCGTTTGTTTTTGGGTCAGGGTAGAAGTTTGCACTTGATAAAATATTGCAATCAATATAAGAGATTACCCGAAAAAAAGTGCTTATTTTTCAAGCAAATTATTATCGTCTGTAGTTCAATCTTCCATTTTTTGTCGAAACTCTTCCAGTTTATCCTGTTTTTTTTCAAGCTTCTTCTGAGCATCGTCAATTTTTTGCTGAATTTCATCAATCAGATCGTTTCCTTTTCCTCCAGGATTGATGAATGTTTTCGTATCCCGGTACCTCATAATTTCCTCATGAAGATTATCACATTCTTTTTTGAGCTTGAAATATTCGGCACGAAACGATTTGTCAGCTGATGCCGGCTGATCACGCGCCGGACCGGCTTTCCTGCCTGACCCGCGATGCCTCTGGTAGATCCGGTCACAGGCTTCCTTATACTCCTTCTCTATCTTTTGTTTCTTTTTGATGGGAACAAAACCAATATTGCGAAACTTCTCCTGAAGCTGTTTGGCCTGCTGTACAGCCTCTTCCGGGTTCTCATGGTCACCAAGTTTCACCAGCTCAGCCACAATTTCTTTTTTCTTTTCGTAATTCTCTTTTTGCTCATCCCGGACCGTTTTGAAATGTTTCCTGCGGGCGTCATAAAAAACATCCATCGCTTTTTTAAACCGCTTCCAGAGCTTTCCTGCTTTTCTCCGCGGTACCGGTCCTGTCTCTTTCCACGCCTTCATCAGGGCATCCATTTCCGCCGTTGCTTCACTCCAGTCGGTGCGCCCGGACAGTGCCTCTGCTTTTTTACACAGCACTGCCTTCTCGTCCAGGTTTTCCTGCTCCTGTTCACGTATCAGATCAAGGTTTTCACTCTTTCGCTCATTAAACTTCTTGGTGGCTTGATTAAACCTCTCCCAGAGCTCATCATTTTTTTCTTTGGGAATCGGACCGATTTTTTTCCATTTCTTGTGGAGATTGTTTATCTCCCTGACAGCAACAGCCAGGTCCTCTTCCTCCAAGAGTTCTTCCGCAAGTTCACACAGACGGGTTTTCTTGCGGATGTTCTTCATGGTCTGTGCCCGAAACTCCTTGTTGTACTCCATTTTTTTGGCGAAGTACTCTTCGCGGACAGCTTTGAAACGCTCCCAAATCGTATCAGACTGCTCACTTGGAACATGGCCGATCTTACGCCACTGTCGGGACAGCTCCTCGACTTCCCTGTCCCGCTGCTCCCAGTTTCCCGTATCCTGTCCGACCGATGAAATGACCTGATTGAGTTTGTCGAGCACTGCCAGCTTCCCGACCATGTTTTCTTCTTCTTTTTGTGCTTTTCTGACCAGAAAGGCTACCTTCTTATCATTGAACTCCCGGATCAACTCCTCGAATTTTTTATCCTGCTCTTCGGCCTCAGGCTCATTGGGCACATCTTTTATGTCTTCCCAGCGATTAGACAGATTGCTGACCTGCTTAAATGCCTGCCATTTTTTCCTGTCGATGATGTCCTGTAGCTGATCAATGATCTTCGCACGTTTGGCCAGATTCTCCTTGCGGCGCTCCCGACGCTTTTCAAGCCATTCCACTTTTCTTTCAGACACTTTTTTCCGGGCAGACTCCAAGCGATCCTCAAGCTCCCTGTAATCCGTCTCGGATGCAAGCGTCGCGTCCTCCCCCAAAAGCTGATCCCACTTGAAACGGATATTATCCAGTTCCGACTGCATCTGTTGCCAATTGCTTCCTCGGACAATTTCTTCGGCTTTATCGGCAAGTTCAACAAGTGCAGACAATGATTCCGGATATTCTTTCTCCTTCTCTTGTTCCGCCGGCTCGGCTTTCGACTCCGGTTCCGCTTGCTCCGCCGGCTCGGCTTTCGACTCCGATTCCGCTTGCTCAGCCGGCTCGGCTTTCGACTCCGGTTCCGCTTGCTCCGGCGCTTCGCCTTCCGGCTTCGGTTCCGCTTGTTCCACCGGCGCGTCCACCGGTTCCGCTTGCTCAGCCGGCTCGGTTTTCGGCGCCGGTTGCGGTTTGCCCTCTGCTTCGGCCGCTACTTCCTCAGCCTCAATTTCCGTATCATCCGCGCCACACTCCCGGATTACCTCATCAATTTTTGCAACAAGCGTCTCAAAGTCACCAACAGCCCTAACAGAGATCACTTC
The DNA here is from genome assembly GCA_007122185.1 of Rhodothermia bacterium. Next base: position 6,039 of record SKUI01000003.1, read on the forward strand.
TTCCCGAAGCCCCTGCAGCTTTTCATGAAGCTCCGGCCCGCGAACCTCATCACGGATTGAATCAAGACAGGTCTCTACATGTTTCTCGATTCCTGAAAACTGGTTTTTGAAATAACGAAGAGCCTCCTCCGCATCGGCGGATTCCACGTTTGCCAGCTCTTTCCCCTGAAAAATCGCATTGTCCTTCTGGAGGATGCGACCATCATTCGTAACGATAGCGTACTCGTTTTCCATTAATATCAATGAGATACGGATTCTAATAATACAGTGCTTATGCCTGAACACTCACACGATCACCAGCCATTGGCCGGTAACTGCTTTTTGCGGACCGGAATCAGGTTCAAGGCATAAACTGATAAATTTTTGAGCTTAAAAGAATAATAAAAAAAACAGCAAGAGTAAATTATTTTCCTGTTTTGGACAGGGATGGATCTATTTTTTCATGGCCAGGCCACCGATCATCAGTCCGAGGCGCACCGGAACCCACTTGCTTAGCAAATAAGCGATGCGTAAAAATGATCGCGAGACTTTAAGGGGAGCGTTTTCTGCCAGCCCCCTCAAGCCACGGAATGCCACCGATTCCGGGTTCTGCATCCCCCGAAAAGCAGCCTTTTTCCTGTCCACCCGTGCCACATCCATGAACTCCGTATCTACAGGGCCGGGACACAGCGCGCTCACATGGACTCCGGTTCCTTGCAACTCTTTCCAAAGGCTCCAGCTGATGTTAATGACAAATTG
>SKUI01000197.1 GCA_007122185.1 Rhodothermia bacterium
CATCCAGGACAAAGTCCTTATCGGCGGCGCGGTCGGCCGGAACTTCCACCTGCCCGCGCACCTTTCCGTTGACCTGCACGGCGTAGGTCTTGCTGTCGGCCCTGAGCAACGCTTCCTCGAACTTTGGCCAGGGCTCGTAGGCCAGGGTCCGTTTCGGGCCTTGTGTTCCCTCCCGGGGCTCTCCGGAGGACTTTTCGGAGGATTTTTCGTCAGCCATTATGGCATCATTTGCAAGTTCGCCAAGCTTTTCCCACAGCTCCTCGGACAGATGCGGCGCAAACGGAGAAAGCATGAGCAGAAATGGCCTCAGAACCTCAATAGGACGCACGTCCCACTTCATTGCTTCGTTCGTGAAGATCATGAGCGCCGAAATGGCCGTGTTGAACCGGTGCCCCTCGATATCATCGGTAACTTTCCTGATGGTCTCGTGCAGGATCTTAAGCTGCGCCCGGTCCGGCTCCACAGATGGAGACCCGTCACTATTCACCGAACGCGCCACGGCCTCGTTCACCTTGCCGGTCTCCTCATCCATCACCAGCCGCCAGACCCGCTTCAGAAACCGGTAGACCCCTTCCACACCCTGCATGCTCCAGGGTTTTACCTGCTCAAGCGGCCCCATGAACATTTCGTAGAGCCGGAGCGCATCGGCGCCGTATTTTTCAACCACATCATCCGGATTGATCACATTGCCGCGCGATTTGGACATTTTGAATGAACGCGCATCCACCACCGTATCGGTACCCTTGATCACAAAGCGGTCACCCCGTTTTTCAACATCCTTTTCCTGCAGTTTGACACGCTCAAATTCCTCGCTCATGCCACTGCGGTCGGCAGAAACATAATTACCCGCTGCATCCTTGTAAGCCGTGAACTCAAGCTCGCCAAGGATCATGCCCTGATTGACCAGTCGCTGAAACGGTTCTTTTGTGGATACGACCCCGATGTCATAAAGCACCTTGTGCCAGAACCGGGCATAAAGCAGGTGCAGGACGGCATGCTCTGCACCGCCTACGTACAAATCCACCGGCATCCAGTATTTTTCCTTTTCCGGATCCACCGGCCCCTGCTCGTAATCCGGACTGATGTAGCGCAGATAATACCAGCAGGATCCGGCCCACTGCGGCATGGTATTGGTTTCCCGTACGGCCGGCTTTCCCGTCTCCGGGTCGGTCGTATTCACCCACTCCCCGGCCTTGGCCAATGGCGGTTCTCCGGTTTTGGTCGGCTGGAAATCGTCCATTTCGGGAAGCGTGATCGGCAGATGATCTTCCGGAAGCGGTTTGGGCTTTCCGTCCACGTGGATCACCGGAAACGGTTCCCCCCAGTAACGCTGCCGCGAGAAAAGCCAGTCGCGCAGCTTATACGTCACCGCATATTTGCCCAGACCTTTCTGCTCCAGCCATTCCGTGATCACTTTCTTGGCCTCGTGAACCGGCAAATCATTTATGGAAACCTCTTCATTGGCAGAATTCACACAGATACCTTCTTCCGAGTCGACATATGCCTCTTTGGTGACATCCCCTCCTTTGACGACTTCAACGATTGGCAATTCGTACTTCCGGGCAAATTCCCAGTCCCGCTCGTCGTGACCCGGAACCGCCATGATGGCGCCGGTGCCATAGGACATCATCACGTAATCTGCAATCCAGACAGGGATCTCCTCATTGTTGACGGGATTGATGGCATAAGCACCGGTAAAGACCCCGGTTTTGTCCTTATTGAGGTCGGTCCGGTCCAGGTCGGTCTTCCTGGCAGCCGTCTCACGGTAATCGGCCACGGCCTGTTTCTGAGCATCGGTCGTGACGCGGCCCACCAGCGGATGCTCCGGGGCCAGCACCATGTAGGTGGCGCCGAAAAGGGTATCGGGACGGGTAGTGAACACTTCAATGGTTTCTTCTGTTGCCTTTCTGTCGGTTTTCAGAGGAAAAACCACATTGGCTCCTTCCGATTTCCCTATCCAGTTGCGCTGCATTTCCTTGATGGATTCAGGCCAGTCCAGATCCTCCAGGTCCTGCAGCAGCCGCTCGGCGTAGGCCGTGATTTTAAGCATCCACTGGCGCATCGGCTTGCGTTCAACGGGAAATCCACCCACCTCGCTCTTGCCGTCGATCACCTCCTCATTTGCCAGAACCGTCCCGAGTTCCGGACACCAGTTCACCGGCACACTTGCCTCGTAGGCCAACCCCTGCTCGTAAAGTTTGAGAAAGATCCACTGAGTCCAGCGGAAATACGCCGGATCCGTTGTGTTGACCTCCCGGTCCCAGTCATAGCTGAACCCGAGCGCCTGTAGCTGACGACGGAATCCGTCGATATTCTCATTTGTCGTTTCCCGCGGATGAGTGCCGGTTTTGATGGCATACTGCTCCGCAGGGAGGCCGAACGCATCCCATCCGATCGGATGCAGCACATTATAGCCGATCATCCGCTTGTACCGGGCCAGGATATCGGTAGCCGTGTACCCCTCGGGATGCCCCACATGCAGACCGGAACTGCTCGGATAGGGAAACATGTCCAGGACATAGTACTTCGGACGTCCCCGGTCGTTGTCATCGGTTCGGAAGGTCTTGTTTTCAAGCCAGTACTGCTGCCATTTCGGTTCAATCTCTGCGGGTCTGTATTCGCTCATGTCAGATTATCTGTGGGATGTTCACTGATGCAGGATGACGGTGGATGCGGCCCGTAGCGGTGCCCCTATCCGTTAATTGTGAACAGGTAGCCGGACAGACCGTTTTGAGATGGATGAAGATACAGCTTTTTTTCGGCTAATTGAAGCTGCAACAGACCCTTTGCACTGCCTTTTGATTCTATATTACTTACTTTGAGAGGCAACACCTTGCTCATCTGGTGGTTGTAATCTCATTCTCAACTAACCAAGTAACAATCAGCCATGGCACCTGAACGAATGGAAAACAACGAGACTTACAGCGGGAAAACTGTCATAGTCACCGGTGCGGCCAATGGTATAGGCCGGGCCGTCGCCAAAGCATTTGCCGCTGAACATGCCTGGGTGATCCTGGCGGACATCGATGAACCGGCAGGAAGCGGGCTGGAGCGTTCGCTCAACGCATCGGGCGGCACCGCCTGGTTCCTGCGCACCGATGTGTCCGAGCCCGATTCCATCCGTCGGATGATTGCCGAAACAGTCACAAGAACTGGACAAATCGATATCCTGATCAATAACGCAGGGATTTCTGTGCATGCATCCTTTGATGAACTGACTATGGACGAGTGGGACCGGGTCCTGAACACCAATCTCAGAGGTGCCTTTCTGTGCTCACAGGAGGCCATACGACATATGGCCAATGGCGGCGCAATCGTAAATATGGCATCCACCCGGGCACTGATGTCCGAGCCTGACTGGGAGGCGTATGCCGCATCAAAAGGCGGGCTGCTCTCGCTTACCCATGCCATGGCCCTGTCGCTTGGCCCGAAAAGGATTACGGTAAACGCAATCTCGCCCGGATGGATCCACACCCGAGATCCCGAAAACCTCCGGAGTATCGATCACAACCAGCACCCGGCAGGACGGGTCGGCAAACCTGAAGACATTGCAAGGGCTTGTCTATTCCTTTGCCACCCGGAAAACCGGTTTATCACAGGTGAGCAGCTGATCATTGACGGAGGCATGACCCGCAAGATGATCTATGAGGATTAGCACCTAAATCAGGGATCCCAAAGCCATGCCAGCACATCGATCCCGTCCGGCTGCCAGTCGATGGGCGGTGACTGTGCTTCGGACAACGGCTCCAGGCGGATCTCCGGAACATCAGACAGCGGACCAGCACTATTTTGGGATAGCGTCTCCCGTCCGGCATACACATAAACCTGCTGCAGCTGCGGACCAAATTGACGGGCCAGGCGTACCACATCTTCCTTATTACCGGTCAGCCAGCAGATCACATCCTCCCTGCCCATCAATTCATGATCATCTGTAATGATTTGGCTGCCAATGTCATATACTTCTTTCCCTGTACTCTTCAGATAGCTTCTCCAGTAACTGACACCGGGCTTTCTGTAATGTGACGGGGGATTCTTGCGTACGAATACTTCTGCGGCGTCGGCCAGGGATCCGGCTACTTCAGACAGGCTGCGCGGGGCCACGACGACAGCCAGCGACCGGCAACCCCGCCCCTCATAACGCAGCATGGCTTCGATCAGACGTTGGCTCAACCGTACACTGTCCAACTGGAAATCCTCCTCATCCAGCCACGCCATCGAAAACCGGGCTGTCCTGGGCAGGAAGCGTGCTTGAGAAGATGCCAGCCCGAGTTTATGGATACTCTGTTTCACCTCTTCGACGGATGACTCTGCGCCTGCAAAAAGCACCTTATCCACCCTGACCTTGTCCAGTTCTTCCAGGCGGGACGCCCATCCACCCAGCTGATCCGGCAGCCGTTTGCGCAACAGCCGCAAGAGCCCATCCGCCAGCCAGGGATCCCTTCGGGACAGCTTTCCATAGTAGACGGCTCCGGAGAGCAGTGTCGCGATGATATCCTGCAGCCCAACCAGCGGCAGATTGCCGGCATGCAGGCAGAGCACTTTCGGAATCTGCGCGGTTAGTGAGGGCATGGTCCCGGTGGACGTCCCCCTGTCCACACGATCCACCCAGTCCTGCAACGCTTGCGGAGTGACCGTGGCGGAAACCTGCTTCAGCATGTGCATCACATCGTGACGTGGAAAAAGGCCCTCTGTGGCGGTACGGTCGACTGTGATATCCAATATGCCATCTTCATTGTTTAACCAGGTATCGACGCCGTCGCAGATGCGTGCTATTCGTTCGGAAATTTGGTCAGTGGGTGCGGACATAAGCGACTTGCAATTATGTTTTAAATACAGACACTATCGTTTGAAATACAGAAACCATTTTTTTAGAGACAGACACTATTCCACAAGAAAATTACATCCGCGCAGTTCGGCATGATCCCACCGTCCAAGAACGCGGAAGGAACCGTCCGGCAGTGCCACACCGCGATCCTGTGTCAGGAAAAAAGCGAGCGAATGTACATTTGCCAGGTCCATGACCCCAAGCAGCCCCTCCTCCCCGGACGGCTGCACCTGTTGCGGGTTCTCCGGGTTGCGCACCGTGATCCGCAGCCATGGAGGACAGTCGAAGCTTCCCTTTCCCGTATCCCAGGCCTGGCTGCACATCTCGGTCATTCCGTACTCCGAGTGGATGGATTCCGGCGGGAGGCCGAATCCATCAGATAATCGCTTCCTCAGTTCCTCTTTTGAAAGCTCGCGCCGGTGGGTCTTCATTCCGCCGGTCTCCACAACGACGGCATCTTCGGGCAACTTCGGGGCGCCGGCGTCAATGATGTCCAGCAATCCGAATGCAGCCCCAAAAAGCATGATGCGACGTTTTTTTGCAGGGGTGGCACCCGGTTTTTCGGTTGCATTGGGCATTCTGCCAGAGCGGCGGTGGCGGCGTGTATTGAGGTACGTGACGGTGTTCAGGTTGGACAGGGTTGTCAGATCAGCGCCGGCCAGCGGTTGATCAAGCGGAAGGAACCGGCTTTGTCCCGTACCGTCGCGCTGGATCAGATGGTCGATCATGGCCACAAGCGATGATTCCGGGTTGTCGCTGTAGCCGGGAAGCCATGCAAGCAGTACAAATTCATGCGGATCGTAAAATTGGGAAAAGCCGCGATAGCACGACTCGTAATAGAGCCGCAGGTCAGCGACCTCATGGACGCTCTGCTTCATGCCCGTGGTGCCGCTGCTGCGAAAGACGGCCTGCGGCGATTCCAAATAATCCGCCTGCACAACCGTATCCCGAAAGACCTGAACCGGGATCAGCGGTATAGAGCTGTTGTCCAACCCGTTCATGTTTTCGCAAAACCGCCGGTAAACGGGCTGATGTTCCAGTTGGTGACGGTACACGGTCCTCGCTTTGTCATCAAACGGGATATCCGTGTTGAACAGATAATTACGCCAGGTAGTGTAAGATTGATTCATGAATAAATAATGGTTCTAGCCGGATCAACGGTCCACCATAGAGCCGCTGAATCGGATGGATGCAGCCCGTGCCTTACTCGGTCAGTGCCACACGGACAAGCATTCTGCTTGAGAGTAAATAAATGATATCATCGCGCACATCAAAACTGTGCCAGCCGGCATAGGGACCGGGACGCTCACGTTCCCGCGCGTAAGCGGCTCCAGGAGCTGCCGGCAATTTCTGGAAACGTATCACCTCACCACCGGTTCCGATCTGCAGCACGTTGTCAGTGCCCAGCATCCAGAGTGATCCACCGGAGGCCCGCAGCGACCGGACCGGTTCCGGGGCATAGATGAAACCGAGATAGGATCCCCTCGTGCTGAACCGATGGATCAGCTCTCCCCTTTCACCGGCCACCCATAATTCATCATCCAGAATGGCCATGGCTACGGGAATGATGCGGCCCTCTTCACCGAACAGCCCAAAATCGAGCTCGTACTGGCCATGGCTGTCAAACCGATACAGCACATGCCGGTCCTCATCAAAAAAGAAAATCGTGCCAGCGGGATCCACGACCAGCCTGGCAGGCATGTACCGCGATGGAAGTCCGGACCGTTGCGGCATGCGCAGGGTCGAAAGATACTGCAGCCTCCGGTCAAACACCTGGATGCGGCGATTGTTCCGGTCGGCTACGTAGATTTTCAGTTCGTTTGTGGGGTCAATTGTGACAGGCAGATCGAACTGGTAGTCGCCGTTGCC
>SKUI01000142.1 GCA_007122185.1 Rhodothermia bacterium
CGCACAAGGGACTGAACATTTCCGAAGAGCAGCTTCTTGAGTTGTACGAATCCATGTACCTGCAGCGCCGCTTTGAGGAGCGCTCCATGCAGATGTACCAGAAAGGGAAATTCGGAGGTTTCCTCCATTTATATATAGGGCAGGAAGCCGTATCCACCGGATCGGCATTCGCCCTGAATGATGATGACGATTTCATTACCGCGTATCGCGATCATGGTCATGGACTGGTCAAGGGCATCACACCCAAAAAGGCCATGGCCGAGCTGTTTGGCAAGAAAGACGGGTGCAGCCGCGGAAAAGGCGGTTCCATGCACTATTTCGATACGGAAAAGCACATGTGGGGCGGCCACGGTATCGTGGGTGCGCACCTGCCGCTTGCTGCCGGAATTGCGTTTGCCAACAAATACAAGAAAAACGACCGTCTTACCATTTGTTTCTTCGGCGATGGTGCGGTGGATCAGGGTTCGCTCAATGAGAGTTTCAACCTGGCGCAGCTCTGGAAACTGCCGGTGATCTACGTGGTAGAAAACAATGGCTACTCCATGGGTACGGCGGTACACAGACACAGTGCCGGGAAACTGGCTGACCGTGCCTATCCCTATGGCATGAAATACGATGTGGTCAACGGGATGGACCTGTTCAGTGTTATCGACAAGGTCACCGAAGTGGCCAAACATGTCCGGGAGACCCAGGAACCCTACTTCCTGGAAATCGTCACTTACCGCTATCGCGGCCACTCCATGAGCGACCCGGCCAGCTACCGAACCAAGGAAGAGCTGGAAGAGTACAAGAAAATCGATCCCATCGAACGGCTGAAGACCTACATCCTCGAGAAAGACATCGCGAAGGAAAAAGATCTGGAAGCCATAAATGAAAAGGTGGAAGAAGTGGTGCTCGAAGCGATCGAGTTCGCTGACAACAACGATTTCCCGGATGAAGAGGAGTTGTACCAGGACGTATACGCCGACGACGACTTCCCGTACCTCACATGACATGTTCACCAGGTGCGGTTGGAGAAAACCCCGGGTCCGGCTGACAAAAAACCGGAGGGCCGGTTGATCCGTCACATCAATAATGTAACAGATACAGAAATTCAGAATCACATTTAACAGAAAAATGGCGCAGAAACAATTCAGAGAAGTCATCCGTGAAGCCATCCGTGAAGAGATGGAAAGGGATGAGGATGTGTTTATCATGGGCGAGGAGGTTGCCGAATACAATGGTGCCTACAAGGCCACTCAGGGTTTGCTGGATCAGTTCGGGGATATGCGTGTCCTCGACACACCTATCTCGGAGCTTGGATTTGCCGGTCTTGGTGTCGGCGCCGCGATGAACGGCCTTCGTCCCATCGTGGAGTTCATGACCTTCAACTTTGCCCTGGTCGGCGTGGACCAGATCATCAACAACGCCGCCAAGATCCGGTACATGAGCGGCGGACAGGTGAAGATCCCGATCGTATTTCGCGGGCCGAACGCCTCGGCCGGACAGCTTGGCGCGACCCACTCCACAGCTTTCGAAAGCTTCTATGCCCACTTCCCGGGGCTGATTACCATCCACCCGTCCGAGCCCTACGATGCCAAGGGGCTTCTCAAGTCGGCGATCCGCAACGACAGCCCGGTTATCTTTCTGGAGTCGGAGCAGATGTACGGCCTTAAGCAGGAAGTGCCCGATGAGGAGTATCTGCTTCCTATCGGCGAGGCCAAAGTGAAGCGCGAAGGAAAGGACGTGACGGTGGTCGCGGACGGCAAGATGTATCATGTCGCCAAACAGGCTGCCGAGCAGCTTGCCAAGGATGGTGTGGAAGTGGAGCTGATCGATCCGCGCACCATCAAGCCGTTCGACATGGAGACGGTGATCGAGTCCGTCAAGAAAACGAACCGATGCGTGGTTGTGGACGAATCGCATCCCTTTGGCGGTGTGGCGGCCGAAGTCGGCTTCCAGATCCAGCGTGAGGCGTTTGACTATCTGGATGCTCCTGTGCAGCGCGTGACACTTCCGGATGTTCCCGCACCATTTTCCAAAAAGCTTTTTGATATATGGCTTCCCGGTCCCAAGCAGGTGATCGATGCCGTGAATGCCGTAACCTACCGGTCGTGAACCGGGGACAAGGGATGAGGGGCCGGCGATAATGTTGTGGCACCGGCTTGACATCCACCAGAAACAAACCGAATATTGCAGGAATCAGACCTTAAACAGACCAGATCAGAGGATTTTATATGGCAACAGTAATTGAGATGCCCAAACTCAGCGATACGATGGAAGAAGGAACCATTGCAAAGTGGAATATCAAGGAGGGTGATACCGTGGAGTCGGGCGATATTGTCGCCGAGGTGGAAACGGATAAGGCGACCATGGATTTGGAGGCTTTTGACGGCGGAACGGTTCTCAAGATCCTGGTCGAGGAAGGTGATGCCGCGCCGCTGGGGGCGAAGCTGGTGATCCTTGGCGAGGAAGGGGAGGATATATCGGACCTGGTTGGTGATGAGGGCTCCGCTGATGACGACACCGATGATTCCGATGAGGCTGAATCCGACGACACCGGTGATTCCGGAAAAGAGGAATCCGACGAAAAAGGCGAGTCCAAAGAAAAGAAAGAGTCGAAGGACAAAAAGGAAAAAGAGGACGATAAGGATCAGAAAGACAAGAAGGAAAAGAAGGACAAGGATTTTGATCCGTTATTCGGAGATCTGAAAGAGGGCAAGAAGGGTGGAAACGGTAAGCAGGATGATGACGACGGGCGTGTGAAGGCATCGCCGCTGGCCCGCAAGATGGCGGAAGAGCGTGGGATTGATGTCAGCCGGGTAAAAGGGAGCGGGCCGCAGGGTCGCGTTGTAAAGGCCGATGTCGAGAATTTCAAGGAAGAAGAGGCGAAGCAAGCTCCGGCCGCCCAAAAAGAGAAAGAAAAGGAAAAGGAACTGCCCAAGCCGTCCATCAGCGGCACCAGCATCCGTGAGGACAAGGAGATCAAGGTTTCGCAGATGCGTAAGACCATCGGCAAGCGACTTGCCGAAAGCAAATTCACCTCACCGCATTTCTATGAGACGGTGGATATTGATATGAAGCGGGCGATCGAGGTTCGGGAAGCGATCAATGAGGTCAGCGATGTGAAGATCAGCTTCAATGACCTGGTGGTCAAGGCCTGTGCCGTGGGTCTGCGCCGGCATCCCTGGGTGAACTCATCCTGGATGGGCGATGTGATCCGCATGCACGGGGATGTCAACATTGCCGTGGCCGTTGCGGTGGAAGAAGGGCTGCTGACGCCGGTGATCCGTCATGCCGACCAGAAAGGACTGCGGGACATATCCATCGACACCAAGGATTTTGCCAACAGGGCCCGTGAGAAGAAACTTCAGCCCGAAGACTGGGAAGGAAGCACTTTTACCGTGAGCAACCTTGGGATGTTTGGCATCGAGGAGTTTACGGCCATTATCAATCCGCCCAACGCAGCCATTCTGGCGATCGGTGCCATCCGTGATGTGCCGGTGGTGGAGAACGGGCAGGTTGTGCCGGGCAAGCGCATGAAAGTGACCATGTCCAGTGATCATCGGGTTGTGGACGGTGCCAAGGCGGCCGAATTCCTCAACACGGTGCGTTCGCTGCTGGAAAACCCGGCTTCGATGCTGCTGTGAAACCCGGCGTCCATCACATTGTGATACAGTGCAATGCCCTGCCGTGTTGTCAATGAGACGCTCAGCGGGGCCTCAAAGTGCGGAGCCTGCTTTTGAAAGAGCCTGGACGTAATGTTCAACGTACTCGGCCATTCTTCTGGACCGGTACTGGACGACGAAACGGGGATGGTCCAGCGGCACGATCTCGCCAAACCATTTCTGCTGCTTGTTCAATGCATTCAGAAATTTGAAATTTTTACCGCGTCCCATGCAGTAGCACCGGTCCGTTGCCGCCCCGAAATCGATCTGCCGCTCGATGCAGTCGATGATGAACGGGGTGACGGCTTCCTGCAGTTGGCGGTCGTCGTAGAAATTGTAGTTCACCTCGTTCCCCTTTTCATTGCTTCGGGTGAAACCGAGCGGGCACACCGAGTTGATGTAGAATTTACGGTAGAACGGGACCGGGCCGCCGAACGCATCCACCACTTCATAGACAAAGACAGAGGAGGGCTCATGGGTGGGATCAATGGCGATGTCGATGCCGCAGATATCCTTCATGCGTTTGGTGTCCGTGAATGGCACCCCGGTCACGCCCGCCCCGAACCGGCCCGGATTGATGCCCAGGATCAGGTGACGCAGATCGTTGTCCGCGTAGAACCGGCGGTAAAACTGCGATGTGACATCGCGGATGGTGTCGGCATAGTTGCCGCGGAAGGGATTCATGAGGGAGATCCCGTCCGGCAGCAGGACGGGGTCCAGATCAAGGTTGTCGTTGAAGGCGAGGATCTTGTCGGCAAAAGTCATCATGGTTTATAAGGATGCCGTTATTGTGCAGGCTGACCGTAAAATCGACGGTGCCTGCGACTGTGCCGGTTTGTGATACCTTTTAATGCAAATGAAGGGAAACAAGTTACAGGATTATTCCGGATTTTCAACGGTCATTACCTTCGCAGTATCGGAACGGAGTCATTTGCGCCTGAGCTTTTACAATGCAACCGCATATCAGATCATTTTTCCAGGGACAGTCAGCAGGCACTGGAATTTTTTTTAGGATTTATTCAGGAAAATTGATTTTTTTAATAATGGTATTTCTTAAGTGAAAAAAATATATTAGGCAAGATGCAGTATTAGTAGCATAAAAAAAACCTGCATGATATAGTCATGCTGCATTATATGGGTAATCTCAAAATGACTAGGGGTCAGTAGTACTGAATCAAAACCAAAAAATAGGAGATATGATGAAAAACAGGGTACAGAATCTATCTTTATGGATGCTTACATTGGCAGTTTTCTTAACAACTGCAACGATAGCGCAGGCCGATCCAATAGAAGTGCGGACCTGGCATGATCTTCACAACATGCGAAACGACATGGAAATGGGGACTGTCTACATCCTCATGAATGATCTTGATGAGACGACGGACGGTTACAGCGATTACAACGTCGATGAAAGCTGGCAGCCGATCGGCGCTTCCGATAATCGTTTTACTGCGGAGTTTGATGGACAGGGATATGCGATCAGAGGTTTGACCATTAACTCGGAATCCTCTTTCCGAGGCCTGTTTGGTCACGCTCATTTTGCTACCATCAAAAACCTGAGAGTCCTTGATGCGGATATTACCACCACCACTGGAGATGTGGGTGTGCTTGCGGGCCGGCTTGAGGTTACCACGGTTGAAAATGTCACCGTTCACGGAACAATCCAGAATACGGGTACAGGAACACAACGGATTGGTGGCTTCAGCGGCCAATTGTCAGGTGCTACGGTCATTAACAGTGCTTCCTATGTTGATATTGATGTGGTTGGAAGGTTCGTAGGCGGTATAACCGGGCAGATGACGGCCCAGGCCGAAATCATACAATCCTACTACAAGGGCAATATTTTCAGCAGCAACCCGGATGAAGATACCCGCTGGATTGGTGGTCTGACGGGCCAGTTTGGCGGAACTTCGATGATCTATGATTCTTACGCCATGGGTGATATCTCGGGTGTCACTGTTGTCGGCGGACTGGTTGCCTATCACTGGCGCGGTGGTTCGCTGGTCACCAACTCCTATTTTGTAGGAACGGTAACCGGTGATCCGGATCTTGCGCCACTGGATGATGATGAGAATCCGATCCTTAACGTAGGCGGTATTACCGGATTTTCCAATCCTCCGCAGTCAGGCGATGCAGGCGAAAGCCAGCTTATAAACACCTTCTGGGATACCGAAGTATCCGGCCTTGATGTAAGTTATGGTGGAGGTGAATATCCGACAGATAATATCGGCGAAGGCAAAACCACTGCCGAAATGAAAGACCAGGCCACCTATACCGACTGGGACTTTGATGATGTCTGGAGCATCGATGCCGATGTGAACGATGGCTATCCGCAGCTCCTGTTTGCCCTTGTGACCGACGCAGATCCGGAAACCCGTGCAGACATTCCGCGGGCCATGACGCTGGAGCAAAACTATCCCAACCCGTTCAACCCCTCCACCTTGATCACCTATCAGGTCACCGGCGAGCAGCATGTGCGCCTGAGCGTCTACGATGTGACCGGACGTGAGATTGCGGTACTGGTTGACCGGCAGCAGGCACCGGGCGAATACCAGGTGAGCTGGGATGCCGCCCAGATGTCCAGCGGCGTGTACATCTACCGTCTGGAGGCAGGCGGACAGACCCTCACTCGCAGCATGACATTTGTGAAATAGGCAAAATCTGACTTGATCTGAAGTAAGAAACAGACAGGAGATTGCCGCTCCCCCGTGTGTGGAGTGGCGATCCCTCCAATTCTCAAACCCGGGCGGGACAGTCGTATGTTCCGTCCGGGTTTTTTTATTACCTTGTGGATGTAATCCCGGGCAGGTTTCGGATGACTTCTGCCTGTTACATGCTGCATGACGGATGTAAGTCCGATAAAGGATGACGATCCGATAACGAATCAGCCATCATCCATCACAATCGCATGAGGTTACACAATGGCCGCAATACACGTGCACAGCAGGGTCAAGAGTTTCGGAGTACTCGCCTTCAGCATTCTGCTGGCGCAATCGGCCGGCCTGATCGGCTCTCTTGCCACCCGGCCCAACATCGATA
>SKUI01000085.1 GCA_007122185.1 Rhodothermia bacterium
TGGGTATTGAACCACACCCTGAGGACAAAAAGGTTGGTGCATATACACGTATTAAGCTATCTGAACTACCGGAAAAGTGACTAATATTGGCTAAGAATAGTGTGGTATAACAATGTATTAATTTGCAAAAACTTCGTTATGGATTTTGCTGTATAAGGCCGCATTTTCGCTAAATTCATATGCCATCTTTTCGTATAAGGAAGAGAACGGAGTACTTATCTGGCGGCAACCGGTGCCATAGCTGTTTACACATAAGCTCTTAATGTTCACCCTCCAATTTCTCGTTGCTTCCGTATGGGTTTTCGTCATAAGCGTGTCTTTGACGGCTTCTCATGGCAGATCTCTTCCACTTCACCCGATTAGCCGATTGCTACCGGTTACTATCTCTGTCATGCTAGGATAATACCTTATCCCTTCTTGCGCAAAGAAATAAACTAAAAAAACGATGTGATCGACTCCGAACAGACCGGACAATTATTTGTCCCCGAACAGCTCGAGCCAGGGCAACCAACCCCATCTACCCGGAAACGATAACACGCAGTACCAGCGATCCGGGCAGGTTGTCACTTTCCCAGTGTCTTCGGCAAGCAGAGCTCAGATCCTGCTACTGATCACCAAACACACCCCGGCCTGAAGCCTTTACTACACCGACGACTGGCATGCTTATGCTACTCTTCACCTGCGTGGGGTTCATGTGGTTGTCGATAAACGCATAGGAGTTCACAAGGGACGGGGACGCTCCCACATCAACGGCATCGAAGGCTTCTGGAGTTATACCAAAGACTGGCTGTACACGTATCGTGGTGTTCAAAAAGATTTCTTTACGTTGTACATTAAAGAAATTGAATGGCGATTCAATCACCGCCATGAAAACCTGATTCCGCTACTGAAAAACCTGACCAAAAAAAACATACCTGATCAGGAACTTCTGAAACTTTGGGTATGAATTACAGTATACATTAGCTTAGGAAGCTCACCTGAAACCCGGACCAGCTCACCACCACCGCAATGAAAAGCTTTTTTATTTTATGGTTTTCCCTTATCTGGTCCGCCGGTGATTCCGGGACCTCGGCCAACCAAGCCGGCAGTACGGACTATCCCCACTACCGGGTTACACTCAGTATCGACCCTCTGAACCGGACCATTGAGGTGAACGGGAGCCTGGAGCTGCCTGCCGATGAGGTGGCCAGCGATACACTTACGTTCTACCTTGACCGGGGTATGGAGATCACAAGATTTACCCTGAACCTTGCCCCCCCCGCTGATATGGATACAAGCAAATCCGACAACCGGTTTATGCCTTTTGCCAGAAAGATCAAGATAATAACAGCCGACGCTGAACGTGGCGGTCAACCTGATACGATTCACTTTTCTTATCACGGAGAACTGAGCGAATTACCTGAGATCTCTCCATCCGTGATAAGCCCGCAGTGGACTGAAATCGGTTTATATCATCCCTGGTTTCCTTTCAGCATGGATCAGATCCCACAGTTTACGTATGATCTGAGGGTTGAAACCGGGCCCGGATTCGAAGCCTTCGGTTTCGGAAAGGTTAGCCAAAATCAAGACTATACGATGATTCAAAGTTTTGCACCGACTACGGATATCGTGGTGGGGGTTTCTGAAGACATCCATCTGTACTCATCAGCCCACGAATCCAGCCGGATCTCTGTTTACCACCAAGGCCTGAGTGAGTCTTTGCTGAAGGATATTTCAGCCGATATCCTGCACATCCTCGACCGGTACAATACCTGGTTCGGGACAAAAGAAATGCATGTCACACTAATTGCATCCCCACGGGAGACCGGTGGCGGCTATGCCCGAAGAGGGGGGATGGTATTGACTGGACTGGACTCCGAATCCTATCACAAGGATCCTGAGGGTTTCGCGCGGTACAGCGGTCATGAATTAGCCCATCTGTGGTGGTTTAAAGCAGATCCGGCCTCATGGCAGGACTGGTTGAATGAAAGTTTTGCGGAGTACAGTGCCCTGCTGTTACTTCGCGCAACATACAGCCATGAAACCTTTGAGAAAAGGATAGCAAAAAAACAGGCTGTATCAGCCGGCACCCCGCCGGTATGGGAATTTGACCGGATGAAAGCCGACCACCAAGTGGTTGAACAAGTACTATACAACAAGGGACCAGTTTTGCTCTATGAGCTGGAGAAAGAAATCGGATACGAGTCGTTTATGGCATTGTGCAGAGCCATGATTACTAATGATATCAACACTACTTCAGCTTTACTGATGCTGATTGAAGAAAGAGAGGGAAAGGCCATTGCGGAATCATTTGAGACAAGCCTGAAAACAAAATAGATATATCAGGAGCGGTCCTTTTACCTTTGCTCCGAATGTCGGCTGGAAATGTCCGGGACGACCCGGTTTATATCACAATTCGGGTTTACTGGTGGGGTTGTTCGTTGAGATATGGCCTTAAACGAGATAAAAAATCCTCCAGACCTCGTTGTTGGGTTGCATTAAACGGAACTTTTCAAACAATTCAACGGCCTTAACAGAAATCGCTGAATTCAATGGAATGACTTCAAAATCTTTTAATAAAGTCTTCAACAGTTTGAAATCTTGTCTGTTTTCACATCCGACCATCAATTCAAGCTGGGTAATTACACTGATAGCCAGTAGATTATTAGCCTCCAGTTCAAAAATGCTCGCTTTTGCTTTCTCAATACCCCTGCTGTAGTCGATTAAAATATCCGTATCAATGGTGAATAGTTCGTCTGGTATAGTTTATATGCGGGACTACTGGGATTTGCGGACATTTTTCACCCATTCGGCACTATCTTTCATTGCATCTCGATATTTCCAGATACCGAAAAAAGGATTTTCAGACAATTTGCTACTCTTTGTCTTCTTGGGACTTTTTTCAATGTATACCTCTGATAGAGAAAATCAATGAAATCCTGAGCTTGTCGCTTTGCCTCTGGCGGTAACTGTTTAATTTTTTTGAAACGGTCAGTTCGCTCATGGGTTTTGTCATTGACCTTCAATCTAGAAAAAAACTTGAAGGCATTAACAAAAATTGTGTGTTCAGGCTCCTTTCGTGCAAATTGGGTGTCGGCCTGCCGTTTAACCTGCAAGGCCGGAACATCGATAGATGTTATTAAGCAGGGATTTTCCTTCACGCCCAAACCACTCCCTGTACGGCCTTGACAGGTTGGAACCGGTGTTATGTTTCTTCGTTATTATCAGATTCCCAAGGATTTACGGCAAGTACCCCTGATGGTTGCATGTCTTTGATATTTCTAGTCACAACCACTAAATCATGGACTCGAGCGGTGGCTGCTATGAGTGCATCGATGGCCGGAATTGGAGTCCCCTTGTTTTCGCATTCTGCGAGAATTTCACCCCACTTTTTTACCTCGGTCATAGAAATATCAAGGATTCTATTTCTGAATCTCTGCCTCAGGTCATTGTTTATCCATTGATTGAGCTCAGCTTTTTTCTTTGATACAGATAGTTTTTCGACTCCTTTGATCAGTTCTCCAAATGTAAAGACGCTTACGTACATTTCAGTTTCATCATGACTGGAAAACCAGGACATGACATTCCGGTCGGGATGCTTTTTTGTGAGTTCAGAGATGCAGCACGTGTCAATAAGAAAACTCATAAAGAAATGTCACGTGAGAGGGATTTGTCTCTTTTTGTATCCAATTCAACAGAAGCAAGTGGAGAAGTCTGAAAAAAGTCAATGAGCGAATTACTGGATCGGTCGAGCCTGCGATAGTCTTCAATAGATAAAACAACAACGCTCTCTTTTCCATGTTTGCTTACAAACTGGGGGCCTTCTTCAGAAGCTTTACGTACAACCTCACTGAATCGGTTTTTAGCGTCCTGTAAATGCCATTTTTTAATTTTCATATTGCTCACCTATGTCTAGACAGTCTGGCTATAATATATATTATTAACTTGAATTATGAAAGTCTATTGTGTTAAATAAAGGTGACAGGTGAAGAAACATAACGGCCCAGCGGCTAAACGGCGAGGCGACCAATTTTCCAAAGCCCCGAAATACAAACTCGTCCGCTTGAGCCGCAATGTTATGTGGCGATATTATGAGTTAATGACATCCAATGGCTTAGTACATCGATCAGGAAATGAACGTAGAATCTGTTTGTCCATGGTTATCAGTTTGATATCCAGTTCTTCTGCAAGACTGATGAATTCGCAATCGTAGGAAGAACAATCAGATTTATCTGCCAGATCATAAACCTGAACTGAATTCACATGAAATTCTCGTTCATTCATTTGGCTTTCTGCTTTTTCAGTTAGTTGTATTGCTTCCGGTAGATTGATGAGTTTCTTCCTCATGTAAAGAATGACAACATTCCGGAATTCACTTTTCCACAGTACCGGAGCAACCCATTCCGGATCCCATTGAAATAACTGCTCGCAAAGTTCCGTATGATCAGATGGTAACCAAAAGTGGGCGAGGATGTTTGTGTCAACAACAATCATGGTCTGCCCTGATCAATGGCATCCTGGATTTCTTCAGCAGGCAAGCTTCCTTTGACTTTTTTCCTCATCGTCCGGGCCTGACGAAGAATTTCATCGGGAGAAACACGCTTCGGCTCCACTGATCGTTCCAAACAGGCGATAATTTCGCTGTTCATGCTGCGATGTTGGGCTTCTGCCTGTTGCTTCAATTTTTTGTAAATAGGCTCGGGTATATTTTTGACGGTGATACTTGGCATAGCTTTTAGTTTCGCTGTGGTGTAATTATGAAACTAATATTAAGGAAGGAATATTGCAAGGGATAGCCACATAACGGCCCCGCGTTTAACCACCGGGGAGAAGGATATTGTGGACGGGCGAAGTCCGTCCACCCGTACGGTTGAAATGCCTTGTTAAGTTGGAGTAATTACGGAGAAAACATGTTTTGAAGTACATTCAGGACCTTGTCCTGAGCTGATTCACTGATTGTTCCCAGTTTCTTTACTAGGCGTTGTTTATCCACTGTTCGAATTTGATCCAGCACCACTTGGCCTTGCTTTCCTTTGAAGGTGGTAATAACCCTGGTGGGATATGATTTCAGAGTTGATGTCAAGGGAGCGATAATGACAGTTCTGATGTGACGGTTCATTTCATCGGGGGAGATAATCAGGCATGGCCGCGTCTTCTTGATTTCCGAACCCATGGTTGGATCCAGGGAAATCAGATAAACATCAAATCGCCTGACGCTTGCAGGATCTACCATGTCCATTCCGTCTCGTCCCAATTATTGGGTGATTCATCAGTCTCCGCATGCAAAAGCTCATCATCACCTCGATCAGCCATTTTCTTGAAAGCTTGTTCCCAATCTTTACGGGGGCCATTTGCTGATCGCAAAATAATTTCATTGTCTTTGAGAATGAGTTCGATGTCTTCCGAAAGTCCGGACTGTTCGATCAGCGGTTTGGGGATGCGAACACCTTTTGAATTTCCTATTTGGACGAGCTTGGTTTTCATATACGCCAATTTTGTTTACGTCACTGTTCGATAAAGTAATTACAAAGTATGTATAAATCAACGGATGGTCTTGGCAGAATCTTACGCCCAACTTAACGGTCCAAATTAGCGGCGCGGCAGGGAGCTGCGTTTCGGGTTCGGACGCTACCCGCGTCCGCTTGAAATTTAATGTTAGACAAACATTTGTGTATTAGTTTACAATTGTCAACAATATTATTACCTTCCATTTCGTAACCTAACATAGAATGATTTGAGCAAGAAACACCCAAATAAGGAAGTTCAAGAAGGCATTGAATATGCACTGTCAAAAAACTGGCGTTTAATGGATGCCGGAGGTTCCTCTCATGCATGGGGAAGGCTGAAATGCCCGGAAGAAAGTCGCTCTGGTTGCATCATTTCGATATGGAGCACACCAAGAGTTCCAAAAAATCACATGAGGTAGATAATTCGGGGTGTCGATAAATGTCCACATTGTTAACGGAATCGGAGTACTAAAATGAAGAATTATGAATTTACACTGGTCATTGAAGCACCGGCCGGCTTATCGAGTCAATTAGAAGATGGATTATTTGAAGCCGGATGTGACGATGCATTATTGTCATTCAGAGGTGGTATCGCTTATCTGGAGTTTGATCGGCAAGCCGAGAACCTGGAATCTGCGGTAGTGTCGGCCATAAGGCAAGTGGAACAAAGCGGGCTAAAGCTGAAGGTAAAAAGAGTAGAGCCCTCAGACCTGGTAACCAGTGCCGAAATAGCCCGAAGACTAAACCGAAGCAGGCAATCCATTCAGCAATTGATTAGTGGGAGCAGAGGAGATGCTGATTTCCCACTTCCGGTGGCTGGAGTTACCGCCAAAACTATGCTTTGGAGTTGGCAGGAAGTAACCAGATGGTTCAAGGATAAGGGCAAATTGGACAATGAAGCAGTTTACGACAATGCCGTAGTCTTGAAACTGATTAATGAATCGTTGGAAATGAGGGAAAATGAACTGCAATTAAAGAGCATCAACAGGCTTACAAAACAGCTTAGAAAAAGCAACAAAGAGTTTGTCTAACGACCCAGCGTTTGTGCTGCGGGGCGACCATCTTTGAGTTTCAGCAGAAAGCGTGAACCGGTCAGCACGAAACCGATTGTTAGAGCATTTATTGAGGATTTACCGCATCCTGAGAATATCAAGATGAAGAAATTGTTCATCTCTGATTATATGGATGATGTAGACA
>SKUI01000141.1 GCA_007122185.1 Rhodothermia bacterium
GCATCCTGAGGAACCTGAACCTCACCCATCGAGTCTTTTTCAATTCTGTATTTCGTCATAGTCAAAGTCCTTAATTGTGAACAGATTACTTGAATTTCCTAACTCATACAAAATGCAAAGTGCAGATGAATTAATAATGAATCAGCGCGTCCACTGCTTTCCTGACGTCATCGATTTGAGGCAGCACGTACTCCTCCAGTGGCGGGGCAAACGGGATGGGCGAAAATCTGGCAGCGACCCGTTTGACCGGGGCGTCCAGATGGCGGAAAGCTTTATCAGCAATCTGGGCTGCAATTTCCGCGCCGAATCCCATGAACTCCTGGTCCTCGTGGATCACCAGGACCCGGTTGGTTTTTGCCACTGATTCCAGAATCGTTTCGGAATCCAGCGGCAGCATGGAGCGGATGTCGACAACCTCTATTTCGACACCATCTTCCGCGTACTCTCTGGCCACGTTGAGTGCTTTCTGGACAAGCGCACCCCAGGTCACCACGGTCAGATGCCGGCCTTCCCTGGCAATGGCTGCTTTGCCCAGCGGCACCAGGTAATCACTGTCCGGTTCCGGTCGCCGGGCAAACCCCTGTCGATAGAGCCCCTTGTGCTCCAGGAAAAGGATGGGGTCATCGCTCCGGATGGCGGTCTTCAGCATACCCTTGGCATCGGCTGCGTTGCTTGGCATCACCACCATGAACCCCGGAAAATGGGAGAAGGTGGCTTCGATGTTCTGGCTGTGGCACAAGCCGCCGTGGATATATCCGCCTATCGGCACACGGATAACCATCGGGCAGCTGAAATGGTTGTTGGAGCGATACCGGAGCGAGTCGATCTGATTCTTCAGCACCTCCATGGCCGGCCAGATGTAATCACCGAACTGGATCTCGACGACCGGTTTGACACCGCGGACCGCCAGGCCGCACGCCGTGCCGAGTATGGATGCTTCCGAAAGCGGCGAGTTGTAGCAACGGTGGCTGCCGAACTGCTCGGTCAACCCTCGTGTTGCCGTGAACACCCCGCCTTTTCCGCCGGCCACATCCTCCCCGAACACCACGATATTTTCATCCCGCTCCATCTCTTCCTTCATGGCGTGATTAATGGCATCCACCATGACGATGGGCTTGCCTGATGGAGTGCTCTTTTCATATTCGAGCTTGGGCGGACTTTCTGACAGGACATGCCGCAGGGCATCTTCAGGAGCCGGATTATCCTGCTTCAGGCACCATTCCGTATCTTTTTCCACCTGGTCACGCACTTCCGATGACAGATCATCCAGTTCCTGTTCCGTAGCCGTTTCCGATGCCAGCAGGCGCTGACGCAGTTTTTCAAGCGGGTCGTGCCGAAGGTCGTTTTCCAGATCGTCCGGGTCACGATACTTCCTCTGGTCATCGGATGAGGAATGGGGTACCAGTCGCACCACATGCGCGTGCACCAGAGAAGGCCCATCCCCTTTTCTTGCCCGCTCCACCGCTTTTTTCATGGCGGCATACGAGTTGAAAAGGTCCGTTCCATCTACTTCGTGGATTTCCAGATTCTCGAATCCACTTACCGTTTTGGAGATGCTCTTGTTGCTGGTCTGTTCGTCCACCCGCACGCTAATGGCATACTTGTTGTCCTGAATGACAATAACCACAGGGGCTTTGCTGCGTGTGGCCCAGTTGAGAAGTTCGAAAAAGACACCCTGCGATGTGCCGCCTTCCCCGGTGGAGATGTAGGCAACCTCATCCGTTTCCTTGTACATGGATGCCTGGGCCAGCCCCAGACCAGGCAGGAAATTGGCGCCAATGGCGCTGGAGGCGGCAACAATATGATGATCACGGCTGTTGAAGTGCGAGGGCATCTGACGTCCCCCTGACGGATCCGTCACCTTGCTCAGGTGCGCTGAAAGGATATCCCGGGATGTGAGTCCGAAACCGACCGAAAAAGCATGATCCCGGTAGTACGGAAACGCCCAGTCTTTCTTTTTTTCAAGTGTCATGGCGGCGGCAAGCTGAATGGCTTCGTGTCCGGCGCAGCCAATGTGAAAATGTCCGCGCCCCTGTTTGAGGAGAATGAGCATCTTTTCATCGAGCCTCCTCACGAGGAGCATGTTCCGATAGGTTTCCAGCAACTGATCCTTTGAAAAGGCGGACAGAGGTGCGGAACGGACTTTAAAATCTGAATTATTCCTGACCAGCGAGGGCAGCCTGGTCAATGTCTTAACAGTCATAGGTCAGATCTGGTTGGTATACATACATCACCAATCGATGTGCAGGTCGGATAAAAAAGGGAAAAAAACGGTCTTTTACAAATCAGACCAGGGGTTGGCCATACATACGGTAAGTCTTTTCTTTATAACCACCTATGCGTTCGACGACCCGTAATATACCGGTATTGGTTTCAAGAAGCCAGCCCACTTCTGCAGAAACAAAACCCCGGCCAAGACCATTCACCATAGACTCCCTGGTGAGCAGTGCGTCAATTCCCCGACCCTGGTATTCCGGTATAACGCCCATCAATGCCGTTCGAATGGAATTGATCTTGCGGCGGTGCCAGAAGAGTTTGAACAGACCGGTCGGAAACAGGGTGCCGTCCATTTTGGCAAAGACCTGGTTATAATCCGGCAGGGCGATCGAGAAAGCCACCGGTTCCCCGTTGACTTCGGCTACGTGGGCGTAGTCCGTGTCGATGATCATTTTAAGTTCTTTTCCCAGATGGATGAATGTCTCCAGACTGATCTCATAGAAGCCCCAGTTTTTTGCCCAGGCCTTGTTGAAAACATCATGGATGATCCGCACCTCCTCGTCAAAATTGCGCAGGTTAACCTTTCGCACCTCTATTCCGGGGGTCCTTTTCTTCACGATTTCCATTGCCCGGTCCATGCGATCGACCCGTACGGTACTCGACAGCACCCGATAGGCAAACAGGTCCATTTCCTTCTTCAGGCCGGCTTTCCGAATCATCTCATCGTAGTACGGCTTAGAGTGCGGCATCATGATGGCGGGACGGTGTTCAAACCCTTCCACCTGGATACCGATTTCGTCCAGCAAGCCGGGATTCATAGGCCCCAGAAGCTTGGTGCATCCCCTGAGCTTCAGCCAGTCCCGAACCACACGGAACAGCAGATCGGCGACAAACTGGTTCTCGTTGCACTCAAAAAAGCCAAAAAAACCGGCTGTGTCGCTGTTATGACGATTGTATGCGTGATTGTGGATGGCGGCTATCCTCCCGGCAATCTTTCCGTTGTCATAAGCGAGGAACAGGGCCATCTCCGCGTCCTTGAAAAAGGGGTTCTTTTTGGGATTCAGAAGGTCTTTTTGCTGGATTTTGAGCGGCGGCACCCACACCGGATCGTCGGCATAATGGCGGTATGGAAAATCGATGAATTGCTTGCGCTCTTCTTCTGTGGAGACAAAAGCCACCCCTTTGAGGTTGCTGAGGTCACTATTTGAATCCATACTGACCTTTTCCACGTATCAGACCTGTATTAGAGAATGGCCGTTATGGTCGATGATGCCCCGACGGATACCCACTTTCCGGAAAGCATCCAGGATACGGTCCAGCTGCTCGTTGGTGTGCGTGGCCATATAGCTGGTACGTAACAATGATTGTCCACGCGGCACGGCGGGCGGGACCACCGCGTTGGCGTAGACTCCCTCTTCAAACAGATCGCGCCAGAACCGGAGGCAATCCATCAAGTCGCCGATGACCACGGGAATAATGGGCGACTGGCTTGTCCAGATGTTGAATCCAAGATTTTCGAGCCCCATTCGCATGTAATTTGATATCTCTTCGAGCCGATCCAGGCGCCATGTCTCTACCTGAAGTATTTCAAGAGCCTTGAGGACCGTAGCCACGTTGGCCGGAGGCATGGAAGCACTGAAAATGTGTGCGGGAGAGTGATGCCGTATATATTCGATCACTTCGCGATCACCTACAAGGAATCCGCCGAGGGATGCAAAGGATTTGGAAAACGTACCGCTGACGAGATCCACTTCTTCCAGAAGATTGAATGCCGAGGCCGAACCGCGTCCGCCTTCTCCAAGCACTCCGATGGCGTGCGCATCATCGAGATACAGCCGGGCGTTGAATTCCTTCGCAAGTGCCACAAGTTCAGGAATTTTTGCCAGGGAACCGGACATGGAAAACACTCCGTCACTGACAATGATTTTACCGGTTGAGGCGTTTTCCCGCTCCAGGAGCTTGCGGAGATGCTCCATGTCGTTGTGATAGTATCGGACCGTTCGCCCGTTGGAAAGGAGCGTGCCTGTCACGATACAAGCATGATTGTCCTTGTCAGAGAAGATAACATCGTTTCGTCCGGCAATGGTCTGAATAGCCCCTTCGTTGGTCTGGTAACCGGTGCTGAACAGAACACAATTATCCTTGCGCATGAATGTTGCAAGTTTCTCTTCCAGTTCGAGGTGCAGATCGAGTGTGCCGTTCAGATATCGGGAGCCGGTGCAGCCGGTACCGTATTTTGTAATCGCCTTCTGTGCCGCTTCCATCAGCCTGACATCATTGGTCAATCCCAGGTAATTGTTGGAGCCGGCCATGATGACCTCCTTCCCTTCAATAACCACGACATTGCCATCCGTATCCGTAAGGGGTTTGAAATAGGGATACAGACCCAGCTTTTTCACATCATCCGCTGCCGTAAACTGATATGCCTTGGCAAAGATGTCGACTGGATTGATTTTTTGGTCGGATTGGGCCATTTAGATCGTGTGCGGTTTGGCTTGGTAAAGCTTTAAAAATAACCAATGTTGGTGATATTGCACAATTTTTTCTGGTATAACAACCATTATCCTTTTTTTGTACAGTGATTCCAATCGCTTCACACTTATCGTTGATTACGAAATTACAGAGACAATATGCAATGAAATAAGATATTTTCCATTTATTGATTTCCAAAGGAAAAGAAAACCGCTTGTAAACGGTTTTATTGCCCATGTAAAACCTGCTTGCGGGAAGAAACGCAGCTGACCGGGACGGTCAGCTGCTCTGGTAGTTGTTGAAGGTCAAAATTTCGCTGTAATAGCTGACAAGCTGGTCAAGCATCCGGTCCCAGTCGTAGGATTGCGCCTTTTTGCGCGACAAATCCGCCATTTTTTCCCGAAGGTCGCTGTTTCCAATAATATCAAGAAGGCATTTTGTAAACCGTTCTTCATCGGTGGCTCCCGCCAGATACCCGGTTTGACCGTCATCCACCAGTGAAATATTACCGACTGCTCTGGCAACTACAGCCGGCAGTCCGGAAGACATCGCTTCCAAAGTGACGTTGCCGAAGGTTTCCGTATCCGAAGGGAAAAAGAAGACATCACTGCTGGCATACGCCCGCGCCAGTTCACGCCCACCGAGAAAACCGGTAAAAACGGTCTCAGGAAGACTTTTGGCAAGCTTCTTTTGAGCCGGCCCATCACCAACTACAAGTGTTCGGGCTGAAGAATTCAAGCTGGTTATTTTTTTGAAAATAGTGGTCACCATATCCAGATTTTTCTCCCAAACCAGACGGGAGACAAATACAACTACAATATCATCATCTTCGAAACCAAGGGACCGGCGCCAAACCGGATCCCGCTGGGCCGGGCTGAACAGATTGATATCAACGCCACGGGACCACAGCTTGAGCTCACATTCCAGCTTTTCTCTTCGAAGTTCCTGCATGGTGGCAGGGGACGGCACATAAAGATGCTCACAATTCCTGTAGAACCAGCGCAGATATGTCCAGAGGGGCTTCTTCAAAAATCCGAGACGGTAGTACTTGAGATAGCTTGAGAAATGCGTGTGGTAAGAAGATACCACCGGGATATCATTTTTCATCGCATATCGCAAGGCACGGAAGCCCAGCAAGTCCGGAGTGGCGATATGGATCAGATCGGGATCGAAATCTCGCAGTTTCTGTTTCTCCGCTGATGGAAACCCCATGGAGATCCTGTACTCCGGGCGACCAGGTGAAGGAATGGCGTATACCGGAACATAATTGCCTTCATGCTGCATTGCCGGTCTCGGTGACCATGGGCCGAAAACCAGAATATCAAAACCGTGCCTGCCCAGATATGCCACCAGCCGGTTGAGGGTATTGGACACACCATCGCGGATATGGTTGTAGTTTCCTGTAAAAAGAGCAATTCGGGGCTTCCGCATGGCAAGCACAAATAAGGACGATTATACGTTCGTTGCTTTATTCCCTGTCAGGATCGCGATATATTCCAATCAGTTCCGATTGCATCCGACATGATCATTTTCGCTTTGCCGGAATTACCTGAGCCGGACTCCATACATTTTTTTAAATTAAGGAAAGTATACTAATTTTCTATGAAAGCTTTTGTAACCGGTGGAACCGGATTTATCGGAAGCCATCTTGTCGACCGCCTTCTGAAAAACCAGAACGACGAGATACGCTGCCTGGTCAGATCCAACGATAAATGGCTGCAGGATAAAGATATTGTACGGGTGAAAGGCAACCTGCACGATCTTACTGCATTGCGGGATGGTCTGGAGGATGTCGATGTGATCTATCACATTGCCGGGGTTGTCAAGGCACCCAACCAAAAAATCTATGATCAGGCCAACGTGGCGGCCACAGAAAACATCCTGCGTCTCGCCATGAAACTGGGTATACC